>JAYTWC010000482.1:0-2405 GCA_043743635.1 Verrucomicrobiota bacterium
CCGGTCGGTCATGGCATCGTATTCAAACGCATCGATCTCAACGGCCAGCCCGAGATCAAACCTCGCGTCGATCTCATCACGGACCTTGTTCGCAACACTGCGATCACGTCCGGTCACGCCAAAATCTGCCAAGTCGAGCACGTCCTCAGTGCTCTCTCTGGCTGCGGTATCGATAACGCCTTGATCGAACTCAATGCCAGTGAGCCACCGGTGCTCGACGGTTCGGCCAAGCCTTTCGTCAACATGATTATTTCCGGAGATCCCGTCGAACAAGACAAGGATCGCGAATACTTCGTGCTCGACGAAGCCGTTTCGGTCACCGACGGCAACCGCTCCATCATCGCACTTCCTTGCGATACGCTGCGCATTTCCTGCACCTCGGCTGATGATCGCGGAATTCATACGCAACATCTCTCGATCGACATCGATCCTGACACGTACATCACGCAAATCGCCGCCGCGCGTACTTTCACCGTTTACGAAGAAATCGAACACTTGGTGAAACTCGGCAAAATCAAAGGTGGCAGCCTCGATTGCGCCGTTGTCATCAAAGGCGACAAAATCCTCTCCAAAGAACCCCTTCGCTTTAAGGACGAATTCGTTCGGCACAAGATCCTCGATATCATTGGCGATATCATGCTTCTCGGCATGCCGCTTAAGGCGCACATCATAGCCACGCGCCCTGGTCACGCCATCAATTCGGCGCTCACCAAGAAACTCACCGAAAAACTCGAAGAGCGCAAAAAAGGCCCAAAGAAGAAACCGCGTCCCTCGACCGTTCTTCCGACCGAGACCTCGCTCGACATCCGCCGCGTGCTCGACACGTTGCCGCACCGTTATCCCTTTGTGATGGTTGATCGCGTGGTCGAGTTCATCGGTCAGGAAGAGTTGGTTGCGATCAAGAACGTCACGATCAACGAACCCTATTTTGTCGGTCATTTTCCGGGCGAACCTGTGATGCCCGGAGTGTTGCAGATCGAAGCGATGGCTCAATCTGCCGGTATTCTCATGTTGCGCAAAATTTCCAGCGAAGGGAAACGCGCCTTCTTCATGAGCTGCGACAAGGTGAAGTTCCGCAAAGCCGTGCGCCCCGGTGACCAACTGGTCATTAACGCCAAGCTCACCAAGAGCCGCGGCAATAAAATCGGTGTCGCCGAGTGCAACTGCACCGTTGACGGCATGGTGGTTTCGTCCGCCGAGCTGATGTTTGCCATCATGGATGGCGAGGAAGAAGCCTGAACCTAGCATGGCCGCCAAGATCCATCCCACCGCCGTCGTTGAATCCACCGCCGAGCTCGGCGAAGGCGTCGAAGTTGGCGCACTCGCCTACGTCGGTGCCGGTGTGCGGCTCGGAGCCGGAACCAAGATCCATCACCACGGTTCCGTCGAAGGCAACACGACACTTGGTGTTCAGTGCGAAGTTTTTCCGTATGCCTGCATTGGGGCGAAAACCCAGGATCTCAAATACAAGGGCGGCAACCCCGGCGTGCGCGTTGGCGATCGCAATGTTTTCCGCGAATACGTGAGCGTTCACGCCGCGACCAAGGAGGGCGATTACACCGTCGTTGGTTCTGACAATCTGTTCCTTGCCTACACCCACATCGCTCACGAATGCGTGTTGGGAAATCACATTATCATGAGCAACTACGCCGGGCTCGCCGGCCATGTGCAGGTTGAGGACCACGCGCTCATCGCGGCCTATGGTGGCGTGCATCAGTTTTGTCGCATCGGGCTTCATGCCATGATCGGTGGTGCGGCAAAGGTGGTGCAGGACGTGCCGCCTTTTTTCATCATTGATGGTTCGCCGGCCACCGTTCGTACGATCAATAAAGTTGGCCTCGAGCGCAACGGCTACACGCCTGAGCAGATGGCCAACATTCGCACGATCTTCCGCATTCTTTACCGCGAAGGGCTCAACCGTTCGCAAGCGCTGGAAAAAATTGAATCGCACCAGGCGTCTGGTTCGGCGGAGTTCCGTCACATGCTCGGCTTTGCCCGCAAAAGCGAACGCGGCCTCGCTCCCGGCAACTGATCGGTGCGGTTTTGCGCTCTGCATGGAGCCCTGAGATCGACTTTTTTGCACAGGCTGTCACGGTACGGCTATGTTGCGCTCTATTTTGGCTATGTCCCCTTTTGTCGCCGCCCTTGTTCTCAATGCCGCTGACACGCTCGTGTACTTCGGCACTACGACTGAAAAAACCAGCGAGGGGATTTACGTCTCGCATTTTGATCCGGCCACCGGAGCACTTAGTCCGGCCACGCTCGCGGCCAAGGTCGTCAATCCGCTCTTCATCAATCTTCACCCTAACCAACGAATACTCTATTCTATTGGCGAGCGTAACGATGCCGCGGGCAAAGTGCTCGGCACGGTCGAGGCTTTCAAGATCGATGCAGCCAACGGCAAT
>JAYTWC010000483.1:0-4951 GCA_043743635.1 Verrucomicrobiota bacterium
ATCGACGGTAACCATTTGGTGTTCGAGTTACAGGCAGAAGGATACCACATCCGCGCCTATGATTGGGATCCAAAACCCAAGATCGTGGATCTTAAACCAGGTTCACGCGTACGCATCTCCGGCGTTTACACCACCAAACGAAACCTCCTGACCGACAAAATGGAGATAGAGCTTTGGTGCAGCCGGCTTGAAGATGTCGTCTTGATCGGCACATCGGAATCCGCGCCGCAAAAAGAACCAATTGTTGGACCGCTTATCACTACTTTGGCAGGATTTTGGTCGGGCAATCAGCGTGACAGCGTTAACCCGATCAAAATGGAGATGATCGTCAGCTATTACGACGGCGCCTGGAACAACATGTGGGTAGAGGTAAACGGCGAAGTGGGTTTCATACTTTGTGCCACAAAACTCCCCATACGTTCCCGGGATCATATTTTGGTGGAAGGTACCGTGATTCCGACGAAAGGACTTTCGGCAGAAACCGCCAAGTTCACCCTTCTCGAACGCAATGTTAAAATCACTCCGCTACCAGCGGATGGCCAGCTCTCGCTATATGATCAGCTGAGGTCGAAGGTGGTTTCTTTTGAAGCGACCTTTGACAACGAGGCGATCAGCGATGGGCACCATTTGGTATTCGACCTCGTTGCAGAAGGTTATCGCGTTCATGCATTCTATTGGGATCCGAACCCGAAGGCCGTGGATTTTGAACAAGGTTCGCGCGTGCGCGTCACCGGAGTTTACAGCCCCAATCAGGATCCGCTGACGGAAAAGATGGAAATAGATCTTTGGTGCAGCCGTCTGGAAGATATCGTCTTGATCGGCACGGCGGATTCCGACCCGCGTTTCAAAACCGCCGTAGATCCCATTGAAAAGCTACCCAAAATGTACGCCGCTCGAGAAGCACGGGCCCATATCGCTGGTAAAGTCAGTGCGAACAATCCAAGCCACAGTGTGTTAATTAGGGATGAGACGGGTGGAATTAGCGTACAAACGCTTCAAACTCTCCCACTGCACATCGGCGACTGGATCGAAGCAATCGGAACCCCGATCACAGGTGGCGCGGAATGGTCTTTGCGAAATGCGATCATTCGCCGAGCCACACCGTCGGTAATCAACGAAAAACTGCAAGCAGCTGCTTTGGCACCTCCGACTTTGCGCATGATCGATCAGGTACTGGCGCTTAGTCCCAAAGAGGCAACGGCAGAGCATCCGGTGGATATCATTGGTGTCACCGTCTGGTCTCACCCAGAAGCAAATTTCCTCTATCTTAGCGATACCAGCGGTTCGGTACGGGTGCAGCTTTCCGAAAAGCTAGGCCCACTAAAAATCAAACCGCGCAGCCAAATAAAACTGTCTGGCGCGACGCGAATGGGTGCCTTTGCACCTGAAATCCACCTCGTTAAAGCAGAACAAATATCAACCGCACTTTTCCCCGAGGCCAAGGAACTCACGCTCGATCAGGCGATGACCGGACTAGAAGAAGGCAAGCGAGTATCCCTGCGTGGACATGTTCAACGAGTGGCATCCGATGGTCCCTGGGACCACCTGACGTTGAGCACGCAAACGGGAACCTTTAGCGCCCTCGTTGGGCATGATGACCGCAACAATAAATTAGTCGGTTCGATTGTTTCGGTTCAGGGCGTTTGTAGCGCTATAACTAATACACGCCGACAACTCACGCGAGTCGAAATACTGGCGCTCTATTACGATGACATCCGAATCGAGCAATCCGCACTAGCCGATCCATTCACCGCGCCGCTACGGGAAATTAGCGCACTGCGACAGTTTAACTTAAGCGGACCACTGGATTACTGGGTGAGAGTCCGCGGAGTTGTCACCCAACATGTACCTGGGAGATTTGTAATCATCCAACAAGGCACAGAAGGCCTGATGCTGCTAACCGAACAGAAAGAAACACTTGTCGCTGGAGATTTTATCGAAGTCACCGGACTACCTGGTTTCGAGAACGGACGTGTCGTGATGCGTGAAGCAGTCTATCGCCAGCTTGGCCATCAAAGTGAGCCTACCGCCGTCGCACTCACCGACGCCACGAACTTTGCGGAAGAGCTCGATAGCTGTTTGGTCAAAGTACGTGGCGCTCTGCTCAACAGCGCCATGGACGGCGAAAATCTCACACTTGAGATCCAAGCCGGGCAGCGTGTATTCAGTGCCTTGTTACCACAAATCTACGCGCCGCAACCCGTGCGCACACTACCGCCTGGATCAGAACTTGAACTTACAGGTGTCTACCAACTGGTTCTAGATGAACGCCACCGGCCGCAGAGTTTTCGAATTCAGCTGCGTACCTCGACCGACGTACATGTTCTAAAAAATCCATCTTGGTGGACGCCAGCACGCGCATTTGCGGTTACTGGCCTCTTACTGGGTTGTATCGCCATGGCTCTCGCCTGGTTGTCCGTACTGCGCCGTCGCGTTAAAAAGCAGACCGATCAGATTCGAGATCAGATTCTCAAGGAAGCAAAATTGGAAGCGCACAATCGCGCCGTTGTCGCCAACGCGAACGATTGTATCTTTACCATGGATCTTGCTGGTAACTTCACCTCGTTCAATCCTGCCGGCGAACATCTCCTCGGGTACGGCCAGGAAGAGATCCTAAAACTCAACCTCCGCGATCTCGTGGCAACAGATGAAGTGAATACAGCGCCGGAGTTGATTGCGTCGCTTGGGGACAAAGGCCAGGCCGCAGCACGTTTCGAACTACGTTTGGTGGCAAAGGATCAACGTCGTATTTGGACCGAAATCAACGCCTGTATTGTTCACACCGAAGGAGCACTCGATGGAATCCTCGGTGTCGCACGCGACATCGGAGGCCGCAAACAAATCGAGGAAGAATTAAAACGCGCGCGCGATGCTGCGGAAGCCAACACGGAGGCGAAAAGCTCGTTTCTGGCGAACATGAGTCACGAAATTCGTACACCCATGAACGGCGTGATCGGCATGAGTAATCTAATTTTGGATACAAAGCTCACTTCCGAGCAGCGCGAGTATGCTGAAACCATTCGCAACAGCGCAGAAAGTTTGCTCACCATTCTCAACGATATTCTAGACTTCTCCAAAATCGAAGCCGGCAAACTTCATTTTGAAACGCTCGACTTCGATTTGGTGAGCAGCGCGGAAGAATGCCTGGAACTGTTAAATACACGAGCGTCCGAGAAACATATTGAGCTCTCGCTCTTCACTCCGCCCGAAATGTCGCGCCTGGTCAAAGGCGACCAAGGTCGCTTGCGACAGGTTTTGGTGAACTTGCTGGGCAACGCGATCAAGTTCACCGACCAAGGGGAGGTTGCCGTCTCGATTTCGGTCGAACAGGAAAATCCAACGGATTTGATTGTGCGTTTTGAGGTGCGTGACACCGGCGTAGGCATTGCAAGTGAAAACATCAAACGACTCTTCCAGCCATTCAGCCAGGCCGACGTTTCGACCACGCGGCGCTTTGGCGGCACAGGGCTTGGGTTGGTGATCAGCAAACAAATCGTGCAATTGATGCAGGGCACGATCGGCGTCACCAGCACGCCCGGGCAAGGCTCCACCTTCTGGTTCACTGTCAAGCTCGAGAAGCAATCTATTGCTCCAGCCGAATCCACCAAAATGGCCCAAAAGGTACCAGCAGGCACACGTATGCTGATTGTTGACGACCATGCCCAGAATCGGCGGATCGCAATCGCACATTTGAATCACTGGGGATTACGTTGCCACGCAGTATCGACCGCAGGAGAAGCATTGCTCGCACTGAATGCGGCAGCGGAGAGCGAGGCCCCCTACCGCGTGGTGATTTTTGACTGCCAGTTGCCGGAAACAGAATCTCTATCACTCGCCGCGGCCATCCGTGCCGATCAAAGGCACAAAGCCATCGAGCTGATTGCGCTGACATTACTGGATAAGCGAATTGACGACGACGATTGCAAAAAACTGAGAATTGGTTCGGTTATCACCAAGCCGCTCTATCCAAGCGAACTAATTACAGTCGTTGGCAATGTTTTGGTTTCTGCCAATTCACCAGGAACCAACCCAGAAATAGTAATTAAGACGTCCAGCGCATCTCCCGTCACGCCGATTCAACAAACACGACTGCTGGTGGCCGAAGACAACGTCGTCAACCAACGAGTCATACTGCTCCAGCTCAAAAAACTGGGCTATCAGGCAGATCTCGCTAACAATGGCCTTGAGGTAATTCAGGCACTCGAGCGCACGTCATATGGCGTTGTTTTTATGGACTGCCATATGCCCGAGATGGATGGCTACGAGACGACCCGAGCGATCAGAAACGACAAGCGCTTCGCCAACTTACGCATCATTGCGATGACGGCTAATGCGATGCAGGGTGATCGCGAGAAATGTATCGCCGCTGGCATGGACGATTATCTGTCCAAGCCAACCCGACTCGATGATCTAAAAAAGATTCTGGCGGCAGGAGCCGGTGGCGAAGCCGCTCAAAAAGCCGGTTAATGTAAGAACCTGAAATCGGCTTGGGCGTCCGGCGTTGAGGGCACGATGGATTCTACTTCTTCTCGGAAGAAGCCGAGGTGGCCTTATCGGACTTTTCAGCGGATTTTTCATCCATGGTGATGACCTTCAACTCACCAAGCTCAACATTCCCTTTGCGATTGATTCGTTTATCGATAATCGAAGGTTCGTCCATGTCACGACCGAAATACGTTCCACCGCTGGCAACCAGCGCGGGAACGGTCTCCACTAGCGAAACCCCCTGGGCAGGCGTGCTCATTTTAGTCCTCCAGATGAGTTTTCGTTCACCTTTGACAAGAGCAGCCGCATCATAGGCTGAAACAACGATGTAATAGCAGTCGTCCAGAATTTGGTCGACGAGACTGCGGTTAATGTCGGAGCGGATACTGAAAAGATAAACGGGGTCCATCCCAATCAGACCTTGGCTTCCGCTGGCCATGCGGGATTGGTCCCTCTGATCCAAAGC
>JAYTWC010000484.1:0-16000 GCA_043743635.1 Verrucomicrobiota bacterium
TTCGGCTGGCGTGGCGCCTCCGGGTGCCCAACTGCCTGCTAGCACCGGTTCGTTTAGCCATTCCCGCAAACGCTCGAAGGTCTTGAACACAGCCATGCCCGCATTGAGGACATCCGCCGGAACGTCCTCCTTTTTGATCGGCCACCGAAAGATTCGAATTTCTGCGTAGTATTCGCCCTCAGGGAGGACGTCATCGAGATGGGGCTCATTTTCCAAGCCCGTCAGCACAACTCCACGCCCGATGGGACGGACGTAGAGGGGGCCAACGTAGTGCAGGTCTGCTCCGTCGCGGGCGAGATCGGTGTCGCACCATTTCATGATGCACCTCGCAGGTCCTTTGTGCCCGGGTATGTTTTCTTCATGCCTGCACCCGTGCGCAGTTTTTCAGCGAGTGCAACACTTAAATGAATCCGATAAAGTTACGTAACTAGCTAAACCTAAAAAGTTTGTAGGTTTATTTTTTACGGTTCTTTAGGGTGGTTCGTTAAACTTTTCCTGGTTCTGGCTGATAGTTATATTGGCGTGAAAGTGATTCTCCAACTCGAACCTTCGACCGCAAACGGGAATGCCTGAATATCAGACGCTCTGCACGATGCGAACCTAGCATTCGCTGGATCAATGCCTTCAAGGTCCCTCACTGCGAATGTCATTTTTAGAACCTTTGTATATGTCTTTATGACACCCCACGTGCCCGGCGCTACGAGTTCGAATTTGCACGTCACGGCATCATTAACACCGCCATAGATGTCGGCCGGACTATCGTAGTCTTTCAAAACGCGGAACCATTGAGCTTCGCCGCCGTCGCTGCGCCCCCACGTACCCACTTTAGTAGAGCCGGACGACTCTCCGCCTGTTTCAACAATCTTTGCTTTTTCAGACCAGTCGTCCAGCGGCGCTGATTGGTAAACTGCGAGTGGTTCAGGTTTATTCAAACCTGACACGTAATCATCAACGTCATCCCACGTTATTTCGTTTTCGAAATGCCATTCGAGCGTGCCGCCGCCAAATGGACCTGGGTCTTGCGGGAGGTTTCCGGGCATCTCCTCTCCCCGAATAACAGTACTACCGTCCCACTCCCCATCGACATAAACCTTCTCGTCAACACGGACAAAAAGCTTGTTGTTCGAAAAATAGTAATTGTAGAGGAACGCGCCGCCGCTGTCTTCGACCTCGGAACCCGATCCGCCAATTCCACAATACATTTTGCCCCGATAGATGCGAAGATACTGCGCATCGGAACCAACGTCATATGCCGTGAACGGACGTCTCGCAGAGACTGCTAATGCGTATACGGTTACGCTCTGTGTCACTCTCCGCGCTGAGCAGCAGCTCTTGAAGTGATACAATGGCAGCATGTTTTGCCTGCTGGACGGAATGATCGGTTGCCTCAGCTTGCATATCGGCCTCGTGCTCGCGGTCGGATTGAACGCGGGCGCTCGTCAGTTGCTCTTCGATGGCAGCCGTAAGCATCATGATTTGTCCGATTGGACCGGCCCAAATCTCGTACTGCGCCAAATTTGTTTCACGACTCAAGAAAGCCGCAAGTGTTTGCGCCCAATGCGAACCTAGCGGCTCTCCGCTTGCCCCAATTCCACGGTCAACAAGGGGCTGTGTGTATTGCCGCACCCAATACGCCTCAAATCGAGCAAGTTGCTCTTTTGGGTCGAAGGACGCAAGGCGTGACACAAAATCCTCAGATGCACGCATGGATGTTGCATCGACTTTGCAGTCGCGCCTGTGCGGTTTGCTCAGCAACCGCGCTGCAAGAGCCAGGTCCACCGCCGAAATTTGCCTGTAGTCACGAACGATCGGTGAGCAAACGGCTTCGAACGCAACTAGGTCAAGTAGACAAAGGTCCCGTAATTGGTATCCGTAGACTACGTGCTGCGCGTGGATCCGAGACTCATAGAAGAGTTCGGATGGAGTCATGTTAGGCAGCGGCCGGCAGGTTGTTGTCGAGGTAGCGTTTCAGCGGTATCGTGAACTTAACGTGCTGACCCGCCGAACGCTGCTCTTGCACCCCGCTCTGGACAATCCAAAGGATTTCGTCGACCGACATCGTGTCGCCGGGCTCCGGCAGCACCGTCGCGTCTTTGATGTACCCACCGACGGTGAGCGTTTTGGTTCGGTTGAAGATCGAAATCGCGGCCGTGTTGCCGTTCTCATCCTTCGTCTCGATTTGCTCAGCCTGTGACTCAGAGTTAGCTGAGTCTACAATGTAACCAGGTACAGCGAAAACGGACCATTTTAGAAGAACGCCGAGATGTTTAGCATCGCTCATGGTGAATATATGTTAGAGTTTAATGTTGGCTGGCGTGTCAGGCTGGAAGCACGTGAAAGTCGATCATCACCGTGATGATGTCGGAGTACGCGTTGTCATCTACCTCTGCCGGCTGATCTGACGATTGCGTATTGTAGATGTAGATATCGGTTGCGGCGAAAAATTGAACGATGGCTGACTTATCACGCAGTACAGCCTCAACCTTCGAGACTCGCATCTGATGCTCGTCATCAATCGCACCTGACTCTTCGTTAATTGACGTTTTTACCATCACCTCAACCTGAGCCTTGTGCGCCCCAGAATCCGGTATCAGTTCCGACGCGTTGACGCAGGTGACAACGACGGCCGGAAGCGAAAGCGCACCACTTCGTTGTGACTGAAAAAAATCTACCCCGGCGAATTCAGCGTGCTGATCAACCGGGAGTTTCGCACGCAGCAGATCCGCGAATGATTTTTCAAGAATGGCTTTGAGATTCATAGGTTAAAATCCGTTGGCTCTGGCACGTCGTTTTATGCTCTCGGCGATCGCACGTTCCATCGCCTTGGCGCGGATACGGAGAGCGGAGTTCAAGCGTGAGTGTGCATCAGGCGTTTCATCCGTGCGGTTGGCCGCCTCGATGTGCGGGCAAATCGGGTCACGAGGGTTTCCGGATGCCGATCCTGTGTTCGTTCCGTGACGAGCTACCCAATCCGGCTGGGGAGCGTTGACCAAGGCTGCGAATGGGTTCCAACCTGCGGGGGCGAGGCCTACGTTACCCTTCTTTTCCGCCAGGTACGCTTTCCATGCGACAAGGTCGTCAGTGCAAAGCCCTGACTCACGTTTAACTCGCCCGCGGCGATCCCTCACAGATTTGTGTAACGCCCGATCGAACCGAACCAAGCGCATGCGCCCGTGCGTCACAGCGTTGATAAATTTTTCTAGAGCAGGGAAATCTCCTGAGCGTATGAGTTGCTTCAAACGCGTTCGAATGCGTGGGTCCGTGAACGATCGAAGGGTTTTTGCGTCGAGCGGACGGACGGCACGACGAAGATCTCGTTCAACGGCTTTCTGCCCCTGTGATTTCGTTCGTGGCCAACTCATCTTGCTCTGCGTTTCGCAGAACAAACGCATCTGTGTGATGAAAACATCGGGCACGTCCTTATCCATGTCCGCGACGAAATGCTTCATCGCAGCGTCAAATAGGTAGTCGTCGTATTGATACGTAAGCACGTTACGGTCTCCGCCCTTCATCGGTGCAAGTGAGAGTATAAGTCTCGCTATCGGAGACGTAGCTTGTGACGACGTACTGCCGGTCCTCGAAAACAACTAGAGTGCCTGCAACAGGCTCCGCCAATTCGCTTCGTTTGGCGACGATTAGGGTGAGGATATGTTCTTTTTTGCGCCCGCCGCTGATTAAGTCTTCCCCGTACCGGACACTCTCGTCGATGACGTTCGCCGAAACACCGCCAATTAAGGCGGTCGAACCAAGCGCGGAGAACATTTCGGAAAGATCAAACTCATCGAAAGCACTCATTATAAAAAAGGCCCCGCTGTCAGGCGGGGCCTTGAAGATTACTCGATGGCTACCGGTTAGGCGGCGATGGCGGAGTCTTTCGAGACCGCGAAGGCGCCGGGCTGCAACACACCGAAATCGGCAAGCACCTGGGCGGTGACTTTGATTTCGTTGAATTCAGCGCGGGAGAACGGATCGAGGATGATGTCGTAGCCATTGCCCCAAAGGCCGAACACAGTCTGGGCGACGTCGCCGAAGATGACGCGATTGGAATCGCCCATCTGGTTAGAGACGGCGGTCGTGTAACCGGCCATCTTGTCGTTTTCGAGGATGAACCCGCCCTGGCCAGCCGCTTTGACGGTAGCCATGGCTTTGGCCATCGTGAGCGGGTTGATCAGGTAGCGGCACGATTTGAAATCGTAGTTCGCGAGGGCAACTTTGCCGAGAAACTCGGTGGTCTTGTCCCAGTTGATTCCGTCTTCGCCGAACTCGACTTCACCGACGCGGTCGAGGAGACCGAGTGGTTCGTCTTCGCCGGAGCCAGAGATCGCCCAAGAGTCGAGTCCTTGAGCGAGAGCGAGGTTGAGTTGCTCTTCGAGCCAGGTGTCGGCATCCTGCACTTGGACGAAAAAGCTCTTGTCGACGTTGAACGTCAGGCCGAGGCGTTTCGGGGAGAGCGGGATCGAGCCAGTGGCGGGAGCGGTGCCGGTCAGAGCAGCACCCTTGGCGGCTTTCGCGGCCTTGGCGTTGCTGATCGTGCGCGGGTAGCTCAGGTTTGAGCTGAGACCCGTGAGGATCTTAGCGCCGGCGCCAAGGAAAATGCTCTGAGCGCGGAGGGCGGGCAAAGTCGCCTGCACGTCCGTGGAGATCATCTCGCCACCCTTGGTCGCAGAACCATCGATGGCGGCAGCGCGGAAGTTGATTTTCAGCGCGGTCTTTTCCGTTCCGGCAGAACGCAGGGTCGCGAGCAGTGCTTCGCGCTTCTGGCCCTTCGGAGCGGTTATGGTAACCGTGCTGGTTTCGATCGAACGTTCAGCGAGGTTCTTCATCACGAAAACACTGGTTTCGGATTCGGCACGTTCGAACGTCATTTCCTGGTCATCGGTGAGACCGTGGACGAACTTTTTGAAAGCGCCTGCGTCACGGACTTTGCCGGAGTGCAGATCGATTAAGTCGCGGATCTTTTCATTGATTTCTTTTCGATTCATAGTTTTTGAGGGTTTGTTAACCGCACCGGTGTCAGTGCTACGTTGCTGCACGGCGTCCGGTGCGATCGCCGCTGCTACCAGAGTTGGTTCCGGCAAATTGGTTTTCTCGGCATCCGGCTTTTCCGGCATGCTGCGACCGACACCGACGGAGTTGTCGGCCGGTATAGTCACGAGTGAGATTTCGATCGGGAGCCAGGAGTCAGCCCGAAGAATCGGCAGGCCGTCTTCCTGGTTTTTTCCGGTTATGACGTACTCGCAGTCGACGTACCCGACGGAAACTTTCGTGAGTATTCCGGCTTGTACGTCCTTCCACTTTTCCTCACCGAGAGCGGATTCAGAAAATTTTACTAGAGCGCGGCCGACTTTATCGGCGTCGATCCAGGCTTTAACGATCGTGCCGATGTGAGAATCACGGTTGTGATTAAAGAGCAGCGGAGCGCCGGAGTTAAGGCGCTCAAGGACACAGGCACCTGGCGCGAGCGAGAGGATCTCGTGCGCAACATCGATGTTGCCGATACCAATAAATTGCCGCGCTGGCGTCTCACTCGCGAAAGCGACGACACACGTGCGCTCCGCGACATTGATTGTAGACGCGTCGAAAACCGCCTCGCGTTTGCGGGATGCGGCTTTGAGCGCTGCCAGTTGCTCGGCGGTGAGTGTCATTACTCACCACGTTGCGTGTCAGCTTATGCTGCGGCTTGCTCGGGAGCATTCGGATTCCCCGATGTACCCGGCGCGTTGTTTTGACCGCCAGTGGCTGCTTGGCCGGACACCGTGAAGATTTCGACGCCAGCGGCTTTCATGAGATCTTTGCGGATACGGAGTCCTTCGACACACGATTCAAGATCCATGTCGTTACCGAGGAGACGAACGGCTGTCTCGGGATCCATCACGCCATTGTTCATCGCCGTGACGAACGCGTTGATGTCGCCCTGCGGGTCAAGGCTCGACCAGCGACGCGGAAAGAATGCTGGCACAAACTTAGTATCCACCTCCGCGGCGGAAACTTTCAGGGTCTTCACCAACGTTGCCATCGCGGCCCACGCGTCGAGCAGCGGTTTTAGGCCTGTGTTGATGATGTAGGTTTGCAGCCCTTTGATATGCTCACGCTCTTCGGCGGTCACCCACTTGATCAGCGCCAGGTTCAGGCCTTCGGGATTGTTGCCAAGAGTTGAGCCCGAGAATCCCATCCCGCCGGCGAAGTTGCGGACGAGCTGTTTGACCACCTCGCCGAAGCGTTCGACGCCGGAGGAAAGTTGGAACGGCTTCACCGTTTTACCTGGAGGCGGCTCCAGCATCATCCCGGCTTCCCAGTTGATCGCCGGTGCGGCGATGTCGGTGTATTGAGTGGAGTCTTCTGGAACCGTGGTTTCGATGACCGCTCCGCACTGAGCCGCCATCCTAGCTTGGACGATGGCTGCTTCCTCATACATTCCGAGCATCCGCAATTTCAGCACGCCTTGAGTCAACATCGGTAGCCCTAACGTTTGATCGGCTTCAGAAAGGTGCGCGAAGTGAATAACGTCTTCTGCCGGAATTCGCTCGGCCTCCGCGTTGGTCGTGCCGGCGGTTCCCCACGCCGCGGAGCGAGAGTCGTATGGGTTATGCTTGTAACGCCAGTACGCGATGGGGCGTTTGTCCGAATCCATCTCGACGCCCATGCGAACCTCAGTCCCGTCGGAGCGAATTTCATTTTTCTCCATTGCGAGCCGTGTGATGTCCCAAAGCTGAACAGCTATCCCGTGCTTGTATTTGCGATCGCGTTTTATCGTCCAAAACGCGTTTCCGTCGACGACGAGGTGCCGCACAGTGAGGCGCAACACGTCGATCATTGAATGGCGACCGGTAACCTCCGGCTTCGAGAAGAAATCATCGATCGCTACCTCGACGATTCGGTTCGTTTCCCGGTCGAATCCGTCTTTTGTCCGATACTTATTTTGTACGCGCACTCCATCGGGACCGACGACTCCGTTTGCCATCAGAAGGCAAGCGCGCTCAACCATCGAGTCGTTACGCGCAAGATCGCGGGTGCGCTCGATGAGCTTGCGTAAATCCTGGCGCACCTCGCTGTCGATCGTGATGAGCGCGGTTTTCCAATCGGCGACAAGATTGCTGTGGCGAGCCGCCGCAAGACGCCGCTGACGCGCAACAACCGGACGCATGACGCGAGCCGCAAAACGCTGTACAAAGTTCAATTTTGAAGACGTGTTCATACGAAAATCGCGCCGATAGTTTTGAATCCGGACGTCTTAGCACGTTTGCTGCGTGCGATTTCGCCCTTGAGGCGATCGCGGGCGTTAAGTTTTTCGGCGATGGTCATGCGCGTAAGGCTTTTCCCGGAGATGGTCATCGTTGCCCACTCAGCGCGAAGCGCACCCATCAGCGATTCCTCAATCGCAGCGACGGCCTGTTCGGCCCATGTGAGTACGGGAGGTGTTGGAGTGTCGTCGGCCATCAGAGGTGCACCCCGTGTCAGGTGAGCATGGGTTTCCAAACGCCACCTGGCGCATGGGTCTTACCTCCCGCCCAGCTCGCTTTCTTCGCGGACGCCCACCGGCTACCAGCGGGAATTCCTGATGGGAGCTTGATGGGTTCGGGTTTTGGCTCTGCCGGCGTTTCATGCACGACCTTCATCTCCTCCAGATCGAACTTGGTGATTTTTTCGGACGAACCCTGTTTCTTTTTTTCTTTTTTCATAGTTGGTTCCTGTTGTTCATCCGGTTCGGGTTCGCGCTCGGCCACCGCCTTGACGAGCCTATCGTTTTCCTCGTCCAAAGTTCTATTTGAAAGGCCGAGCGACATGTATGCAGCGGCGGCGTACACCCGGCAGTCCAACGCCTCGTTGCGGACGCCGTTGGGTTTTTCCCATCGCGAAATCAGCACGCCTTTTTCATAACTGCTGACCCGTTTTTCCGCCGTCAGCTGGGCAAAATACGATCCATCGTAGATTGGTTCGGCAGGGAAGTGCAGGTATCCAGGTCCCGACTCGGTGAGTTTAAGGCGAGAGTAGATGGAATTTTTTAGCGCGTGTGTTCCGACTTCATACAACCGCACGCCCTTCACGGTCTTCTTCGGCTTGCTGCACGGCTGGGCTGCACGACGTGTCGATCCATGAGAGGGGGAAACGAGGTGACTGCGCTCACGGCAGTAATCGTAGACATCTTTTTGGTGGTGGCCGCCAGCGTCCATGAAGGCTCGCGAGACTTCCATGGTGTCGCCGGACGGGTGCTCGAATTTTGTGCAGAGCCAAGTGTCGAGTTCGGCCGCGGCAGCTTTGGTTCCGGGTGCCGATGAAGTGATGATGCGCCCGAGGCCCCAGGTTTCTTCACCCAAACCATACCCAACAAATTCACCTTCCCAACGGTCGTCCTGAGTGTCGATGCCAGCGACAATGCGGATCACACCAGCGGGAATCTTTGTGATGCTGTACTCTTCCCGGCGTTTAAAGAGTGGATCGGCGGTGATGACCTCGCCTTCCTCGACGTAGCCCTCCGCGAGAAACGTGTTCACCCAAGCGCGGTAAGATTCTGTTCCGCCTTTACGTGCAGTGAGGTACTCGCGGACAAATGCTTCGATGTAATTTCCGGAGTGCCCCATGATTCGGTACAGGCCGGGAAGGTGGAAGCTCTCGTGATCGGTGATTTCCGGGCGCTCGGCCACCCAACGGCCTGTCTCCACCGCGTAGATACGCTGTTGGTCAGTCCATGGCCGCTCACACTTTTCACAGATGTAACGGGCTGTCTCGGGTTTTCCTTCATCCCATTTCACCTGAGCCCACTTGAGCCACTGTGATTCACGGCAGTGAGGACACTCCACATGCCACCGCTGTCCGTTGCCTTCGTCATACGCCCGGCAGATGCGGGACGACTCAAGATCCGTCGGCGTTGAGGCCTGAACTATGACGCGATTCCAAAAATTCGCGGAGCGTTTGTACGCGAGCGTGAGCGGATCGCCTTCCTTCGGAATTTTCTCCGGATACGCGTCTACCTCGTCGAGGAGCACGGCGCGGCAACTGCGTCCACGGAGATCCTTGCCGCTGCACGCCGACGCAGTGAACAAAACGCCACCGGGATAGATTTTTGCCCCTTTGCGAATGCCGGCGCGTCTCTTTCCGTCAATTTTGCCGACGATTCGGCGGAGCACCGGCGTGGCCTCAACCATCTTGTCGATTTTTCCATCTACCCAATCGTTCGTAAAATCAGCCGACGGGCCTACGAGCATCATCGAGGCAGGCTCGTAGTGGATGAAAAACCCTGTGAGAGTGTTCAGCACCTCTGTCTTTCCGGTCTGAGATGCGAGTACGAAGGTGGTTTTTCGGACACCAGGTTTGAGAGGTGCGTCGATCATGCCGCGCTGGTACGGCAACCGGTCAAAACGCATGCGGCCTGGTTCGGCAGTAGCGCTACGATCGAGAAAACGATACTCTTCACCCCACTGCGACGGTGTGAGCGCGGGGCGTGGCTTGAGGATCGAGCATTGCCACTCGATCAGTTTAGCGATCGAGCGTGGAGTCTTCATCGTCCTCGGCTTCCTCCTCGTCCAAAACTTCCTCATCGAGAAAGTGAAAATCAGGGGGCGTCGATAACGCTGCGCGTAGCTCGCGTACTTCGACTGCAAGCCGCTCTCGAATGTATTCAGCCGATTTGTTCGCCAGAACGGCCGCGAGTTTGTCCGCAAGGTCATCTGATTTTGCGACGAACGTGAGCAGCACATCACCGATGGCTTTTTGCGCACCTGCGTAGTCGATCACCTCCCGTGAAGCCTTGGCGTTTGCCAGCCGGAGTTTGCGCAGTTTCTCCAGGTTGAGTTTTCGTTCGAGATCTTCGTTGCTTCCGAGTTGGGCCTTTTTTTTTTAATGCTGAATCAGGCGCCGGATGGTTTCGGCACACGGATACTCAGCTCGTCCAACCCGTGCAGGCAAAGTGCCGTCAGAGCTAAGATTGATCAGCTGCTTCGCGCCGAGGCCGCACAGGTCTTCGAGGACCCTGCTGTGAATTTTTTCCGGTAGGCCAGCTGACGGTTCGGGCATACACCGAGTGCCGGTGTCAGGTTGACTACATCAATGCGTTAGCCTCCAATTGATCCATGGCGACCCCAGCTCAATACCAGGCATTCGTCCTGATGCCGTTTTCAAAAGAGTTCACCGATATTTATAAACTCGGTATCAAAGCTGGAGCAAAAGATGTCGGAGTGCTCGCCGAACGTGTCGATGAACAGCTATATTCCGAGGGAATACTTGACCGAATCTATTCACAGATTCGCGCCGCCGACATCGTCATCGCGGACATGAGCGGCCAGAATGCTAACGTTTTCTACGAAGTCGGATACGCCCACGCTTTGAATAAGCTGTGCATTCATCTGACCCAGAGAACCGACGACATACCATTCGATCTTCGGCATCAGAGGCACATCGTCTACTCTTCGATCGTCGATTTAAAAACCCAATTGATGCAGAACCTTGAATGGGCGAAGGCCGAAGTTGAAGTTCGTCGAAAGAGCGGAATTCAGTTTAAACATGAGATATCTGCCATCCTAGAGAAGCGTGGCAACCTTGCCTATGTGACGCTTGAATTCCGAGTCGACATGTCGAACGAGAACTCCTCTGCATCGCCAGAAATCGAAGCGATATATTTTTACAGCGGAAAGCAATGGAGCGTGAAACAGGCGGGGCACAGCTGCCCATCGACAAAGTCGGACTTCGAGCCATTCGTTCATCGATTCTTTTTGGAATCGCCGATGCGGAAGCTACCAAAAAAGTCGTGGGCTCAACTTAATTTTGAAGCACGACGACTCTGGACAGTTGCCAAAAAAGACGAGCCGCTCGCAGATTCCTACAAGGTTACGGGGCGGGCACTGCTTCGACTTGTGACGGCAGATGGGGCGATGGACTACGACTTTTCAATCGACGTCACAGCCACCAACGATGTCCCGTTCTGAGTGGCCCAACAAAAACCCGCGCCGGTGAGGGTGCGGGTTTAACGCCTTGAAGTGGGGTTTGTCCGATTATTGTTCCCAACAATTCGTTGAAAGATTCCTGCGAACCTTCCAGACCGACGCCATAGCTTCGAAAAACCGCACGGCTCGGTTCAAGGCATTTACCTACCACGTCGTGTCAGGTCCCGTTTGTTGCGTTTCGCCACCGCTGGTGAGCTTCGATCCTGGGCCGCAGGCTGTGCAGAGCCGAGCGCGAGCAACGGCTTTCGAGCGAGCCGATACCAGCGGTTAAACTGTGACCGGGATTTGTAGTCGAGGCCGGTGTGGAGCGCGTCTGAGTAGAGCATGCTACATGATAGCGCGAAGGGTGACCCCTCATACCGGTTGCATTTCCGATGAGCGGGATTTCCGGCAGGGTTTTCATCATGCCGATTTCCGGTTTTGAGGACCATCTCAGAAGTGAGCGAGGCGCTCAGGAACGGAAATGCTGAAAATTTCGTTGAAAAGTAGAGAACCTGCCGGGGTGGGCTTACCCGCAGGACAGGGGTGGTGTCAGGAAGGACCCAACCAGGGGGTGGGTGCCCTCCGGAAAACCCTTGCGTGGGGCAAAGCCCTGTACCTCCCCAGGCAGCACGCCTCTGCGCGTCCGTGCGCATTCTCACGTTAACCGTTTACTATCTATTATTTATATTGATTTGTAGGGGTTTCCACTACAGGGCTTTGCCCAACGCGCCCGAAAGTGGCCAAAAAGAAAACCCGGCCACCTCTAGGATGACCGGGTCTCTGTATGCCCCATGTGCTCGCAGGTCCCCACCCGTGAGCTACTGTGATGCTCGGTGTCAGCGGACTTTCGGGTCTCAAACCTCGCACTGATCGTTTCGCCGCCCGAAAGATCGCGGGGTATTGCGGTACCTGCCACGTGCCCGGGGCAAAACCCAACAGCTGTGTCGTGAGCGTGAGCTGTGGTGGTTGGCTTCGCCCGCCTGCGGCGCTTTTCCGAAGCTCATAAGCAGGTTTGGAGTGGCACTTAACATGGGCTGCGCCCTACCCAACAAAGCAAAAGCATAACAGTGTTTGGTATATATATATAGCCGTCACCGAACTTAAAAACGTCACGCATCTCGCTGATCTATTAACAAGTTACTCGGTGGCGGTCTCGCAAATAGCAGACCGCCTTTTGCCACACAGACCGCCACCAGAAGGTTACACGCTGATGTTGTATCACTTACGCGATAAATGGGGTGCCACACAGACCGCCACCTGTGCCCGAGTTAACAGACTTTTTACAATTAAGTGGCGCCAGTCCCTTGGCGTTTTCGACGTAGTCACCCAGAAAGCAATGACACGCCCTCCTTATCGCCCACATGTCTTCTCCCGAAACCGACTCCCAGCGTTTTGCCGCCGTCACCGAGCCCGGCGGTGCTTGCTCCCAACTGCGCGTCAAACTCGTCGTCGAGGCACTCTACAAGCTCCTCACAGAGTCCGGCTCTCGTGCTGCACAGTCTCGCGGTAAAAACCGTCGCGGCCGATACCGTCTCTACATGCCCGGCCGTGAGTCGCGTGCAGTTGGTCGTTACGCCCTCGGCGCTCATCTGCGATCGCTCTTCGCCCGGGAGCACCCGACCCTTCAACTCACCGGCAACGCCGCGAGCCCGTCCCGCTGGGCTTCGCTCGCAGATTACACCGTCGCTGCGGGCTACCAGAGCCCCGACGACAGCCCCGCCGCAAACTGGGTGCTCGACAACTTAGAGCCACACCCAGTGCCGGGGTCCTACCTTCTGCGCCGCGAGGTGCTCGACGGTTTCCTCAAAAGATTTCCAGGCCCTGAGCGCCGCCGTGGCGCCGAACTATTCGCTGCCCTCAAAGCCGTCGAAATGTTTTTCCCGAGCCCCACCGGACGCGCAATGGCCGACCCGGCGGTGAAGCTTAACGGCCAGAAAGTAAGGGTTTTTTTCGGCCTCAGGTTGCGGCCGAAAATTGAAACCCAACCCTACCTTTTCGACATCTCCGCTTTTTTAAAACCAAAACCTACTAAACCAAATGTTTAATCTAAACGACGCCCAGAAAAAACACTCCCATTTGCTGGCCTTGCTCCCGCAGACGGACCAAAAAAGCTGCGAAAACCTCGATAGCATTTTTGGTCATGCCGAACTACCAGGCGGTGGCAAAAACCCGGCATACGGTAAGGCTGCGCTTTGCCTCGACGACGGCAACGAGCAGTCCCGCGGAGAGGTGAAACTTGCATTCAAGGAATTTCATTTTTTGCACGGCGGAAAAGAATACCTCGCAAAACCCGAACAGTGGCAGTGGCACAGCATAATACTCGCTCAGTACGCACGCCTGCGGAAAACCTGTGCGGCTCTTGTCGGCCCGGCCGGCACTGGCAAAACCCACGAGCTCGTGACGCTCGCGGGAAAGTGGGACGGAAACCTCTGGTACCTGTGCCCGAGTAACGTTGCGTGCGAGGTTGTCCGCTCTGCGGAGCGTGACCGTAATCTCGGCGACCCGACCGATGTCTCTACGCCTCATTCGCGCTTTAAACTTTCCGGGCAGTACGGCTGGACAGGTTTTCCAAAATGGTGGCCCGACGCACCGAACCAATTTAATACCACCAAGACCCGTTTATACATCCTCGATGAGGTTTTTTTCTGGGATGCACGCACCCTTGCCCTCGCGCTTGCATGCATACCCACCGGGAGCATCGTCGTGTTCGCGGGCGACCCGCGCCAAAACCGTCCCGTAGATGGCAGCGAGCCTGCTTATTGGCTGCACAACGACACGACGTTTACCGTCCAGGTGCCGAAAGATGCCTCCGCGGCGGACATGATTTTGAGGTTTTCCGGGCGTGAGGCTGCGCTCCCGTTTGCCGCCGAGGCCGCACTGCGAAACAACCCGCCGGACAAAACCCTATCGCTCGCACTAACGCAGATCCGGCGCAGCACCGACGAGTCGATCGCCTGTGCGCACAAATACCTGTTCGACCAGCAAAAGCTTCCGCCGGGCTCCGAGGGTTTTAAAGTCACCCGCACGGCGTCGCTGTCAGACGCCGTAAAGCTCGCGGTACAACGCGTCCGCAAAGGCTACCGCGTCGTATGCCCAACCAACGTTTTGGCGCTAAGAGTTGGTGGCGAAATTAATCGGGCGGAAAACCTTAAGGGCTCTCTGGAATCTCTCGATCTCGAAGGTGTCGAAAAACCCGAAGATGCCCTCGCCGACGCACTCTATTTCAAAAAGGGACAGAAATGCATGGTGTTGTTCAACGATCATTCTTCTGGACTGCAAAATGGACTGGTGTGCACGTACGTCCGCTGGCACCGTCCGGACGGACGCTCGTCGCAGAGCTGGCATGTCGTCGAGTTGCCTCCGACGAAAACCGCGCTGGGCTGGGCTCAGGGCAAGCGCGTTAAGGTTTTTTATACACCTGGAAAAAGCGCTGACATAATGCGCCGATCACTTGATACACTCCGCGCAGAGATCGCTGACGATCAATTTATTGGTGAGAGTTTAGGATTTGAACAAGAAGACGCCTGCCGCGGTTTGCTGTGCAGCCCGTACGCTCTAACCAACCACCGTGCCCAAGGAAGCACCTACGAAAAAACCGTAGTAATAATCCCGCCGTGGCTCGGGCCGTGGATGTGCGCCGAGTGGCTTTACGTGGCTATTTCGCGCAGCAAAACGGCGGTTGAGCTGGTTTTCGCGGACAACCCGCGACTACCCCCAGCTGGACGTGAGTTGGGTTTTGCCCAACGCGTTGAGAGACTCACCACCAGCGCCCCGCACGCCCCGAACATCTTCGCGGCGCTCCGAAAAGACAAACCCTTAGAGACCGCCAAGCCCATCGCGGCGTAAAATATATTAAACGTAAGTAGCCTATTTTCGGCGCACTTACACAACTCACTAAAAATCTTCGGCCAGAACCTATGCGTTTTGAAAGCTTTCACCCAAATAGCACATGTACAGCAGTCACCCACCAAAATGAAAACCCATAAAATTAAGTTCCTTGAAATTCCCGCCGTCGCCGTCCTCCGTACGCAAATCCGCGACACGTGGCGATCGCTGCCAAACCCGCCGCTGCTCAAGGACTGGGAGGGCTTTGACGGCCCCGCAGCCCCGACTGCGGTCAAGCGCGTCGCCCGCATCGCGGAAGACGTCGGCGGCTGGTACGTCAGCGACGACGCGCTTACTTACCTCGACGTGCGCGGCCACGCTCATGCATCGCGTCGCTCGGCCGTTGCCGCACTCAGAGCCAACCCCGGCGAATACACTCACTACCTCAGCCCCGAGGGCCGTCGCGTTAAGCTCTCCGCCCCCTCCCACGCCCGCAAGTAACCGCCGCCATGAAACCACCCGCCAAAAAAGTAGCCGAGTTTGCTTTTCCGCTCGGCTACGAAAACAAGCCCTCGGGCACTGTTTGCGTCCGCTCCACCATAACGTGGGGCCTGGACTACCACCCCTCCCGCCGCGACGCCGTGAAGGCGCTCCGCTCGACGCTGGGCAAGCCCGGTGCTTACACGCACTACCGCTTTCCCGCAGGCAAAACAACCAAACTCTAACCAACTCTAACCATGATTATTACCATCCTCCTAATCGCTGCCATCGCTGCCATCGCCCTCGGCGTGCAGCGTCACTCTAACAGTCGGGCTCTCGCCACCGCGAAAGCTGGCTACGCCCGCCGCGAAAAAGCGTGGCGCGAATACGCCGAGGTTATCCTGCCGGCCCAGCGTGCGGGTTACTCCGCACCTGGCGCCCACGTCGAACTCGTCTCGTCCCGCCCCGCCCGACCGATGCGCAACGCCGAGAAAGTATAACCATGACGACAACACTAACCGACGACCTCTCCGACCTCCGCGTGCAGCTCCGCGACACGTGGCGAGCGCTGCCAAACCCGCCGCTGCCCAGCGCCGTCCGCGATTTGCTCCTCACCGACCTACGCGTCAAAGACGACTGGCAACTGCTCGATGAGGTCGGCGCGAATTTTGCGATTAAGTTTTACACCGTCGCGATCCGCATCGCGAGGCGTGCCGGGTAAAGCTATTTGGGTAATAGTGACTGCCCCGGGGGTTGGGTACCTCGGGGTTTTTTGT
>JAYTWC010000485.1:0-4683 GCA_043743635.1 Verrucomicrobiota bacterium
CGTACGAACCAGCGATCTGGGGCGCAGGGTGGGGCATTCAGAAATTCGGTGCCGAACAAGTTTACCTACACCAAGCTTTCCCTGAAATATTCCCGACAAAGTACCTGCTCGACTCGCTTAATTTCATTCTGGGTTGTCATCCCGGCACCAACACCGCGTCGTTCGTCTCGGGTGTGGGCGCGAAATCCATGACCCCTGGTTATGGCTTCAACCGCGCGGATTGGTCATCGATCCCTGGCGGCGTTGGTTCAGGCACGGCCCTGATCCGGCCCGATTTTCCGGAACTGCTCGAATGGCCCTTCCTCTGGCAGCAAACCGAGTACGTCCTCGGCTACGGCACGACCGATTACCTCACGCTGGTCCTGGCTGCGGATCAGTTGTTGAACCCTTAAATCAACGGCCTAGTCCAAGAGAATCCCGGGATAGCTGTGGCGTTTACCGCTGTTTTCCGGACATTTCGCGTTCGATGGTTTCGAGGGATTTTTGTTTGGTTTCAGGCAGGGCGCGCAGAATGTACGCTAGGCCAGAGATGCAAACCGCAGCATAGATCCAAAACGTTCCAGCTGCACCAAGCTTTTGGTTCAAGATCGGGAAAGTGTAGGTCAAAACAAAGCAGGCGGCCCAGAGCGATGTCACCGCCACGGACATCGCGGCGCCGCGAATGCGGTTGGGGAAAATCTCCGAGATCACCACCCACGTGACCGGTGCGAGGGTCATCGCGTAGCAACCGATTGCGCCGAGGACGAGCAGGAGGAGCGGCAGGCCTTGCACGCCGCTGCGGTAACAAAAGCCCATCGCAATATAGACGACCGCGAGTCCCGCCGCGCCGAAGAGCATGAGCGGACGACGGCCGAACCTATCGACTGTTCCAAGCGCGACAAAGGTGAAGAGAAGATTAACCGAACCAGTCCAGGCAATATTTTTCAGCACGCTGGAAATGTCGTAACCGGCGGCGCGGAAGATTTCCTCGGCGTAGTTGAAGATGACGTTGATGCCGCACCATTGCTGGAAAACCGCGAGCACCACGCCGAGCACGAGGGCGCGTCGCATGTCGGGTCGCAGGAGATCGCGGAATGGCACGTGCTGGCTCTCGCTGCCGGTTGCGGTTGTTTGCATGCTCGACAATTCCGCGTCGGCATAAGTCGCGCCGCCGATCGAAGTCAGGACAGTGCGTGCGCGTTCGGATTGACCGCGTTTGGCCAGCCAGCGCGGGCTTTCGGGGACGAAAAACATACCGATGAAAAACAAGGCGGAGGGAATCGCGGTGAGGGCGAACATCCAACGCCAGCCGGACTGGCCGTACCACGAGGTGCGAATAAAGGTGTCGGTCGCGTCGGCCGGGAGATTTCGCACGAGGTACCAGTTGACGAACTGGGCCAGCAGAATGCCGATGACGATGGTGAGCTGGTTGAGCGAAACGAGTTTCCCGCGCATTGCGGCTGGCGCGATCTCGGCGATGTACATTGGCGAGAGGCCCGAGGCCAAACCAATGGCCACGCCACCAAAGATGCGCCAGGCGACGAAGATGGTGAAGGTTTGGGCGGTTGCGTTGCCGAGCGACGTGACGGCAAAGAGAAATGCCGAGAGGATGAGCAGGCGCTTGCGGCCGAATTTGTCGCTGAGCACGCCGGTGCCGAGGGCGCCGACGAGGCAGCCGATGAGCGCGCAACTGTTGGCCCAGCCTGAGGCGGCGGCGTCATTGAGTCCAAAGTAGCGTTCGAAAAAGGGCTTGGCCCCGCCGATCACGACCCAGTCGTAGCCGAAGAGAAGTCCGCCCAGCGCGGCGACGAACGAGATGATCCAGACGTAGCTGGCGTTGAACCGGGCGGGTTGCTGCGAGGATAGGGCGGAGGGGTTGGGGGCAATCATGGGCGGATTTTTTTGAGTTTCTTTGCGTCTTGGCGTCTTTGCGTGAGAAACGAGAGGTGTTGTTTCACGCAAAGGCGCCAAGTCGCAAAGAATACAGGGCCTAAGAAAAGCAGAGTGTTTTAGCGTTGGGCGAGGAGGTCAGAAGCTTGTGAGTGGTTTGGGTCGCGCGATAAAATGGATCGAAGGATTTTTTGCGCTGCAGTGCGCTGGCCGAGGCCGAGGAGGGCCTGGGCTTCGAGGAAGAGCGCGGTGATTTGTTGGCGGGATTGAAGATCGTCATCAAAGAGCAACATCGTCGGCAGCGAAGTGGCGAAGTAGTCGATCTTGGCGGGAGTGCGGGCGAGTTTGCGCGCGTAGGTTTGGAGTTCGCGCAGGAGTTTTTTCGCCTTTGGCGCTTGGCGGAGACGGAGCAGCGACAAGGCGGAGTAGTAAGTCATTTCGGAGAACTGTCGGACGCTCATGGCTTGGAAGTCGCCCTTGAAGTTGGCGGCGGCGGTCCAGTGTTGGCGGGCTTCGTTGATTCGGCCGGCGGCGGCGAGCGCTTCGCCGTGCCATAAATGGATGTCGCTTTGGTTGGCGAGCAGGTGCTTCGCCTCACCGAGGTTAAGCGGCGCCTCGCTGGCGGCGGTGAAATGGCCGATCGCGTCGGCGGGCTGGCCGACGGACAAGGCTTTGCGTCCGAGGGCGAGTTGCGTGCGCACGTGTTGTCCGAGCGCCTGGCCCTCGCCGCCTTCCCACGGCTGGAATTTGCGGGCAGAAACGATGGCGAGCGCGCGGTCGGGCTGGCCTAGCTGATTGTAGATGGCACAGAGTTCGACCGAGAGATCGTCGCGCTGTTGCACGAGGGCGGTGTGCGTCGCCAGTTCTTTCAGCCGGCGGGCAGGGGAGTCGCCGAGCCGTTTCCAAAGCTGGTCGCGTTCGAAGAGCAGGCGGGCGTCGTGCGGGTTGGCGCGAAAAGCCTTTTCGTAAGCGAGGCGGGCCTTGGCGGGCTTTTGGAGAATATTGAAAAAACCGATGCCGAGGCAGCGCCACGCGACCGCGTTTTTCGGTTCAAGTTTCACCGCACGTTCCCAGTGGGCGATGGCCTCGCGGTGACGGCGGCGATCGTAGAGCAGATGGCCGAGGTAAAACGGCGCACGGGCGTCGCGGGTGTCTGCGGCGATGGCGAATTCGAGGACGAGAATTTCTTCGAGTCGCGCGGGAAAACAATAATCGGGCACAGTTTTTCGCGCGACTTTGAGCCAACGCGACACAGCCAACTTGTCATCTATTAAATGACAAACCCAGGCGGCGGTGTAGGCGACGAGCGGAGCGGTGCCAAGGTTGGCAGGGTTGGAAGTGCGCGTTTCTGGGGTGGATTCTGGCGCTTCGTTTTCAAGTATTTGGAGGGCGGCCCGCCGTGGCCGCCGTTCCGAACCCGGCGACGACAGCGCGTCGCCCTCCATCGGAATAAGAAATACGAGGGCTTCGGTGAAAAGACCGGCGCGGATGTGGTCGTGGGCTAGGTCGAGGCGGACTTGATTGTCGCAGGTGAGCGGTTCGCCATTGAGGTGACGCGCCCACCAGTCGAGTGGATCGAGGGCGAGGGTTTCGCGTAGCGCGGCGGCGGCTTCGTCGGTGCGACCGAGTTGGCGCAGGGCGATGACGCGGAGATTGCGCGCGCGGAGATGGTCGGTGTTGAAGCGGAGTGAACGATTCAGGTGATCGAGCGAAGTGGTCCAATCGCCACGCGTGGCATCGATCTCTGCGAGGGCGTGGTAGGCGGAGGAGGCCCAGGCGTGGGTCCAAGTGGCTTTGTAGAAAGCGGCGTAGGCGTCGCGGAGTTTTTCGGTGGCGGGCGGCGTGTTCGGCGTTTCGGCGAAGGCGAGATAGCGGAGCGTGAGGCCGAGTTGGTAGTGGGCTTCGCCGTCGGAGGGATTCGGATTGCGAGAGGTAAGGCGGGCGATGGCGGTGCGGAAATGGTTTTCGGCGGCGGGGAATTCGCCGCGTTGCAGGTGCCATTTGCCCAGCGCGGTGTGGCAGCGACTGTCGCCCGGATCGCGGCGAAGAGCCTCGCGCCAGTAGAGCGTGGGGCAACGGGTGGCGTGACGGTATTGCGCTAGATGCAGGCCGGTGATGAAGAGCTCGTCGGCGCTGAGAATATTGGCGGGGATCGGCGGTTCGGTGGCGCCGATTTTGGCGATTTCAGATTTGGCGGATAGCGTGATTTTGCGGGGCGTGTAGGCGATGATCTCGCGGCCGGCGGAGTCGTTGACCGAGAGCGTGAGTTCGGTGGCGGGAAGCGCGCGCGTCAGCTTGAATTCAGTGACGAAGGGGGCGTTTGGCTTGAGATCCTGGGTGAACGTGGCGAGCGCGCGGCCGCGATGGCGCAGTGTGATGGTGGCCTGGGGAAAAGGCCGCGAAGGACTCACGCCGAGACGGGCATTGTGGTCTTTGACTAGGAGCGAGAGCGCGGCGTTGAGGTTGGCATGCTGGGCTGGACCTATTTGTTGGATTGGGTACCAGTATTGGCTCCAGCTCTTGGTTTCGCCCGGTTGAAGGAAGGAGAAATCGGGCTGATTGTCGGTGTAGACGCCGGCCATGATTTCGATGTACGGATGGCAGACACCGCTGGCGTCGGGGTCGGTGAGATTGCGGTCCCACGCGTAGCCGAACTCGTCGTTGCCCCACGTCCATTGTTTCTTGCCCGGGGAAATGTGGTGGTTGGCGATGTGAACGACGCCGGCTTGTGCGGCATGATCGTAGCCGCCGAAAAAATCTTCCTGCGAGCCCATAGCCATGTACGAAGTCGGCACGGGAATGTTGGCGTACCAC
>JAYTWC010000486.1:0-3939 GCA_043743635.1 Verrucomicrobiota bacterium
CGTCTCGCCTCCCAGCTCGGCTCCAATCTCTCCGGCGTGCTCTACGTACTCGACGAGCCGTCCATCGGCCTGCA
Organism: Verrucomicrobiota bacterium; assembly: GCA_043743635.1. Lineage (GTDB taxonomy): Bacteria > Verrucomicrobiota > Verrucomicrobiia > Opitutales > Opitutaceae > JADKHC01. The sequence goes on from JAYTWC010000486.1 coordinate 75, forward strand.
CGCCCGCGACAACGACCGCCTCATCGAAACCCTCCAAGCCCTCCGCGCCAAAGGAAACACCCTCCTCGTCGTGGAGCACGATGACGAACTCATGGCGCGCGCCGACGCCATCATCGACCTTGGACCTGCCGCCGGCATCCACGGGGGCGAACTTCTCGCCAGCGGCACACCCGCTGAAATCAGACGCAATGCCAAATCCCTCACCGGACTCTTTCTGGCCAAAGGAATCGTACACCCACTCCAAGGGAAATACCGGGAAATCCCAAACACCAAAAAACAAACGCCAAAGAAATCTCAACCCGGCTGGCTCGAACTTCACGGCGCCCGCTTCCGCAATCTCAAAGCCTTCGATCTCCGCCTTCCACTCGGCCGTCTCATCATGGCCGGTGGCCCCAGCGGCGCAGGTAAATCCACCCTCTTCCGCGATCTGCTCCACCCCGCCGTCACACACGCGATCAAAACAAAATCGACCAAGCTCACCGGACGCGAATTTATCAAAGCCACCGGTTTCACGACCGATGACAACGCAACGCCCTTTGACGAACTAACCGGTGCCGCCAGTTTCAAATCCGTCATCGAGGTCGATCAATCGCCAATCGGTAAAACCCCGCGCTCTACACCCGCCACGTACCTCGGTATCTTCGACCTAATCCGCCAGTTCTTCGCCTCGCTGCCCGAATCGAAAATACGCGGCCACACCGCATCGCGTTTTTCCTTCAATACCGCTGGCGGCCGCTGCGAAACCTGCTCGGGCGCCGGTCGCATCAAACTCGAAATGGCCTTCATGCCAGATACGTTTCTGCCCTGCGACGACTGTCGCGGTTCGCGCTACAGTGCCGATCTATCCGACATCGTCTGGAAAGGCAAAAACATCGGCCAGCTACTCGCCCTCACCTTTGAAGAAGCTGCGCAGTTTTTCGATTTCCACTCGCAGCTTTCCCAAGTCTGCCAGCTCATGATCGATTGCGGCCTCGGTTACCTGACGCTCGGCCAGAGTTCACCCACGCTCTCCGGCGGCGAAGCACAGCGCCTCAAACTCGTCACCGAACTCTCCCGCGGACTCGCCAGCTACAAGGAACGTTCACGCGGCGTGCAGTCCCACAATCTCTACCTGCTGGAAGAACCAACCATCGGCCTGCACCTAAGCGACTGCGAGAAACTCATCCGTGTGCTGCACTCGCTCGTCGATCAAGGCCACACTGTCGTCGTGATCGAGCATCACCTCGACTTGCTCGCCGAGGCCGATTGGATCATTGAACTGGGTCCGGTCGGCGGTCCCGACGGCGGCGAACTGCTTTACCAAGGCCCGCTCGAAGGCTTGCTCAAGGTCAAACGATCGCCCACCGCACCTTACCTTCGAAAAAAACTTAACGCGTAGGCACCGCTCGCGCTGGCTATCACGAACTATTCTTTACCACTAGGTCGTGCGCGCGCACCGCGTCCTGCACAATCTTGACCAGATCGGCAACATGCACCGGTTTGAGCAAATAACGATACAGCGCAGCTTCGTTAACACTGCGCAGCAACATCTCCGGCTTCATATACCCCGTGACGAGCACGCGTTGCATGTGAGGAAATTCCTCGCGGCACCGAACCAGGAAACTCATACCATTGCCACCCGGCATCAAATGATCAGCCACGACCGCCTTGAAATTTTTCTTGCGCATGATGAACTCAGCCTCGCGCGTCGAGGTAGCCGTCGAGACATCAAAAAAAGGCGTCAATGCCTCCATATAAATATCGAGCAATGGCCGTTCATCATCGACCAGAAGCACCGCATCAAGGGGTGCAGATGTGGGGGCATCAGCATTCATTCGCCTGCGGATCGTGTTTTTCCCGGCCAAATAGGCAAATCCAAATCATCAAACGCTGATAAAGGAAAACCCCTAGCTCAGGGTTTTTGATTGCCCGCTTCTAAACCACACGTTCTGCTCACCGTTCAACACGTATGACGGTCGAAGAACTTAACACCGTACTTCGCGACGGACGTCTACCACCCGGTGAGGCAGCACAGCTAACCGCCGACGCACTTACTGCGGGCAACGCCTCCGGCAACACCCCGCTCCACAGCGCGGCCAAATACGGAGTGTTGAAGTTCCTCAATCCCCTCCTTCTCACTCCGGAAAATCTACTGCTCAAAAACGATTCCGGCTACACGCCGCTGCACCACGCAGCGCTCGGTGGAAACCTAAACCAAATTCCGAGCACCGTGATGTCGCTCGAATTTTTGCTCCGACGCAGCAACCTCGGTTATACCGTTCTTCACGTCGCGTCAGCCCACGGCCGCCTCGATCAGATTCAACCGAACCTGATCACAGAGGAAATTATCCAGTCAAAAACCGACCTCGGCAATACGCTCCTCCACGAAGCCGCCGAAAACGGTACGCTCGACCGTTTTCCCAACGCCTTCATCACCGCTCCGCTCCTTGGCCAGGCCAACGCCAGCGGCGAAACCGTTTTCCACGTCGCTGCCCTCAACGGCAATCTCACCCAAATCCCCCTCGCGCTGATCACCGCCGAAGCCTTGCTCGCCAAAACAGGTTCCGGCGACACCGTCATCCACGCCGCTGCTCTCGCCGGGCGCCTCGAACAGATTCCCGCCACGTTCCTGACCCACGCGCACGTCACGGTCGCCAGCAAGTCCGGTTTCACCGTCATCCACGCCGCCGCCGAAACCGGCCAACTCGACAAAATCCCGCGCAACGAACTCACGCGCGACCTCCTCCTCACGCGCAACGACCATGGCGACACCCCGCTTCATGCCGCCGCCTACGAAGGCCACCTCAAACAAATCCCGCCCGAACTCCTGACCGCCGAAATTTTAAACGTACGCAACTACGACAGCGTCACCCCTTTGCGCACCGCCATCAGCCGCGGATTCACCGAGCAAATCCCCGAAGCCCTCCGCCCAAAGCCCGAAGGCACCTTCGCGCGCCTTCTTCGCCGCTGCGGATTCTGAAAACGTTGGCGGAGCCGAGCGCACATCGCGGCCCATTTTCGCCAAAACGCCTGCCTGTGCATTTCTTGCCAAGTTTCCGCCTGGACACTTTTCGTCTTCCCCTCTGGGCCTCCGTCAATTTCACTCTCCGTTTCCTTTGTCCTTTTTAATTCCTATGAGCACATCGATCACCTCCATCATCGCCCGCGAAATCCTTGATTCCCGCGGCAATCCCACCGTCGAAGTCGACGTCAAGCTCGCCTGCGGCGCCCTCGGTCGCGCAGCCGTCCCGTCCGGTGCCAGCACCGGCGAACACGAAGCTATCGAACTACGCGACGGCGACAAAAAACGTTTTTGCGGCAAAGGCGTCAGCAAGGCCGTCGCCAACGTCACCAAGATTATCGCTCCCGCGCTGATCGGCATCGACGCCCTCGACCAGATCACCGTCGACGGCATCATGCTCAAACTCGACGGCACCGAAACCAAGTCGAAGCTCGGCGCCAACGCCATCCTCGCCGTTTCACTCGCCACCGCCAAAGCCGCCGCTGAATCCCTCGGCCAGCCCCTCTTCAAGTACCTCGGTGGACCGAACGCCAAAGTCCTCCCCGTGCCGATGGCCAACGTCATCAACGGCGGCGCGCACTCCGACGCCCCGATCGATTTCCAAGAGTTCATGATCATGCCACACGGCTTCGCCACGTTCAGCGAAGGACTCCAGGCCATCACCGAAATCTTCCACGCCCTCAAGGCCGTGTTGAAGAAGAAGGGCCTCTCCACCGCCGTCGGCGACGAAGGTGGTTTTGCTCCGAAACTCGAAAGCGCCGAAGCCGCTCTCGATGCCATCTCCCAAGCCGTCAAAGACGCTGGCTACAAGTTGGGCAAACAGATCTTCTTCGCCCTCGATTGCGCCTCCTCTGAGTTCTACGC
>JAYTWC010000487.1:0-6956 GCA_043743635.1 Verrucomicrobiota bacterium
ACTGACAGCTACGGCGAGGTTCGGTCCAGTTTTAATGTCAACCGCGTCCTTTGGAAAAATCGCGCGGCGATCATGTTCGCTACGCTCTACGATGACAAAGGATTCATTCGCAAACCCGCGTATGAAACGATCAAACGCATGACGGTGGGTGCTACTATTAAGCCCTTCAAAACCACGACCATTCACAGCTCGTTTGAAACCTATCGAAATCGTTTCAGTCGCGCTAACACGACTTTGCCGCGCGATTCCATCACCGAATGGATGGCCAACGGTCAGCCCGTTTGGAATGCCAGATTTGGAACAACCGGCGGCTGGCGGCCCCTGAACGGATCTACCTACACCGCTGTTACCACAACTAATGAGTCAACCCAATTGCCTCTCGGACTCTTACCGGGTGGCACTGGTTTTTGGGCCAACCCAAGCGTTTATATTGAGCCAACCGGGTACGTTAATTTTTACGGCAATAATGCAGCTGCCACCGCCGCCACTTCGCCAGCAACTGCCGGTGCAGGTTTTCGTTACGTGGAGACCGGTTCCATTTACCGCCGCGGTAGCGATATTTCGACGACCCCGGCCACGCCACTCATCCTTTTCCAGCCTCTAAGTATTACCGATAAATCAATCTACGATTACACGTCGATCAACATGAACGCGACTAATTTTGGCCGCGACAAAGCCGATACTTACCAGGTCGATCTCGAACAAGCGATTATCAACTCGGCTCATAACAAACTTGCCTTGCAACTCGGGTACTACAACGAACGCGTCAATACCTACAGTCATTCGGTCTTCTCGGATTCGAACAATGCGTCGCCTTACCTCGCCGTTGACGTGAATGAAGTGCTGATCGACGGCACGCCGAATCCCTATTATCTGCGCCCCTATGTCGGCGGCTCACAGCCTCAAATGCGCTACGGCTATGAACACAACGGCGACGTCAGAGGAACTCTCGCCTACCAATTTAATCTTACGGACGCAAAGGGTTGGTTAAAGTGGTTGGGCCATCACAATCTTGTCACTTACGGGGAACGTCGTGATATGCGATACGGAAGCTATTCCGCGCGCGACGTGAACATCGCAGACTTCACGTGGACCACGCCTGGAAGCAGCGACGCCCTGGGTTTACCCAACCGCAGCAACACCTACCGCGTCTATCCCCGTTACTATCTTGGCGGGCCGGTGACCGACAGCGGGTCAGTTATCGATTATGCTCCAGCCGGAAACTTCCAACGGGGTAGCGTTCCGTTCACCTGGTTCACCAACACCGGCACCCGGGTCACTGAAAACGCCAATATTCAGGAAGTGATCGTCTCTGGCGGGCCTTTCCAAGATCGAGAAATCCTGACCCAAGGCGCCACGTGGCAGGGGTTTTTCTGGCACGATCGTATCGTCGCCACCGCCGGTTGGCGCTATGATCGCAACCGTCAGAGATCAGCAAATAACATCAATGCCAATGCTCCCAGCGCAACCCAACCGACCTCGTCCGTCGATCCGACGACCCGGCTGGTTGATTTTAATTTGATCCCCTACTTTACCAATCCATGGGTTCAAAAACAGGGCAAATCACGCAACGAAGGCATCGTTTTCAAAGCCTTCTCTTGGCTGAACCTGAACTACAGCCAGTCCAACAGTTTCAAACCCGAAAGTATTGCTTATAATATTAATGCGCTCTCGCTGCCCAATCCTACAACCAAGACAAAGGACTACGGCTTCACGCTCAAGTTGTTGGATGAAAAATTAGTCGCCCGCGTTACACGGTACGAAACCGTTGAAAAGAATTCTCGTAACGGGTCGATCACCAGCGCAGCGGTCACCCGCACGCTGCGCATCTTCTTCGATCCAGCCCAGGCCCTCGGCACTCCATCAGTGTCCGGCATTTACCCCAACGGTAGCAGTGGTGAAGCCTTCGACTTAGAACAGATGGCGGCTCAATGGTATCTCCAAACATGGATTCAAGCGAACCCAGATCCCTCGAGGACCGTCATCCCCACAGACGTTGATGCGGCCGCCAAATTGTTCGCCGTTAATAATTACTTGGTACCATTGGGTATCACCCCGGAATTTATGAGTCAGGTGCGATTTATTGGCGCGAGCGGTTTTACCGACGTCAATACCGTCACCTCCACCGGCACGGAATTCGAAATCGCCTATAATCCGAATCCATATTGGACGGTTAAAATCGCGGGCGCCCAGCAAAAAGCCGTCGATACAGAATTGGGCAATGCAGTGACTGAGTTTATCGCTCGCCGCTGGGATGCCGCTCACGCGATCACGGTGCCGACCACACCAACGACCACCACCAATGGAACCGCAGGCAAACAGTGGTGGCTTATGGGAGCCACGAGCTCAACCGCCTCCGGCACCAGCACCCCCTCTGGATTTTACGTAGCTAACGTCCGTTCAGTTGTCGGCCTGGCAACCGCCAATGCCGGCAAGCCACGTGCTCAGACCCGTGAATACCAAGTTAACCTAACTACCAATTACCGACTAGCCGGTTTGTTTAGCAATGAATACCTCAAGCGAACCTCAATCGGAGGCTCCGCGCGCTGGTCCAGCAAAGCCGCAGTTGGCTATTATGGCATGTCTTCAAGCGACATCCCTGAATACAAAGGCGCAATCGTCGACTATGATTCCAACCGACCGATCTACGACAAGCCACGTACCTACGTCGACTTTAAGCTCGCTCACGATCTGCGGGTTTGGAGCGACCGAGTACACTGTAAAATTCAGCTCAACGTGAACAACGTCTTCGAAAACGGCCACCTCCAACCCTTCGCTTACAATCCAGACGGCACAGCGTGGGCCTACCGCATCGTCGATCCGCGTCAGTTCATACTCACGGTGACGTTCGCCATGTAAGAAAACGCCCGGCATCTATTCGATTGATTCAAAGCCGCCACCTCGAACTATTTTGGGTGGCGGCTTTTCGTTTTCACCCGGCGTAGTCGTGCCGCCGTCGGTATTCTCGCGGTGTGCAACCACAAGCCCGACGAAAGGCTTCATTGAACCGACTGATCGAGTTAAAGCCCGAACTAAACGCCACCTCTACGATCTTTTTCTCCGTCGTTGCCAGCAAGCGTTGAGCATGTGAGATCCGGTGATGCGTGAGATAGTCGATCAGCGTCGTCCCGAATGTTTTCTTAAATAAACTCATCGCATAGTTCGGGTGGAGCCCGACTTTTTCGCCGATCTGTTCAACCGTCAGCGCCTCCGTGTATCGTTGCGCGATCAGGCAGGCCATCTGCTCGACCTTGTTGAGTCCACCACCCTGCAATGTCCCTTGGCGACGCTTCGCCTGTTTTGTGAGTGACCCAACTGGTGTTACCGCCGCCAGACGCATGAGCCGCGCTTCGACCTCAAGCATCACGATTTCTGCGGTGCCTTTCTTCGACTGACGCAAGTCATCCTCCCACTGAGAAAACAACGCATGATCCGCCCGGCTCCGGCTCGCCGCAATGTCTTGCTGCACTTCCCCGCGCAGCAAGGCTTGGACAAAACCTTCGGGCAGCCTGAACTGCAAAAACCACGAAAACGGAATCGTTGCCACGAAGTATTCGGTCTTCGGTGCGTAGTCCAAAATTTGGTGCGGGATAGCTGCCCAGAAAACACTCAGGCACCCCGCTTCCAGACGCACTTTTTGCCCGCCAAGCAGATAGGAGACCCAACCTGATCCTAGGAAGTTCAGTTCAACTTCGTTGTGATGATCCGGCCGCCTCATCGGCGATGGATTCCAACGCACACAGGTCAACCCGTAAGGCAGAAAATCGGGGCGGTTGGGATCAAATGTGACCATGATGTGACCTTAGAATACCGTTATAAACTGCCATAATCACGGAAGAATTGCGCTTAAAGTCACCCTATATTTCACTCTTCGTTTCCCTAGCGCGGCCAGTGACCGCCTTAACCCCCGTTCCTTCTTTCTCCCATGCGTTCCACGAAATTCTCTATCGGCGTCATCTTCGGAAATCGCGATTTCTTCCCTGACCATCTGGTCACGGAAGCACGCGCTGACCTCACCAAACTTTTCGCCGAACTTGGCGTAACCGCCATTATGCTCGGCACCGAGGACTCCAAGCTCGGCGGCGTCGAAACCCACGCCGAGGCGCGCAAATGTGCCGATCTTTTCGCCAAAAACCGCGCCGACATCGCCGGCGTACTCGTCTGCCTGCCGAACTTCGGCGACGAAAAAGGTGTGGCCGACACGCTTAAACTCTCCGGCCTCAAAGTCCCCGTGCTCGTTCAGGGTTATCCCGACGACCTCGACCGCCTCGACGTAGTGCGCCGCCGCGACGCCTTCTGCGGAAAAATTTCAGTCTGCAACAATCTCCGTCAAGCCGGCATCGCCTACTCGCTCACGACCAAACACGTCGTCCGCCCAACCGATCCATCCTTCCGCGCCGACTTTGCCAAGTTCCTTGGTGTTTGCCGCGTGGTTCGTGGTTTACAAAACGTCCGCATCGGTGCCGTCGGCGCACGGCCCGGCGCGTTCAACACCGTGCGCTACAGCGAAAAGATCCTGGAGAAAAACGGCATCAGCGTCACCACGGTCGATCTCTCCGAAATCCTCGGTCAGGCCGCCAAACTCGAAGCCGGCCACACCCGCGTCGTCGCCAAGACCGACGAGATCCGTGCCTACGCCAACTCCACTGCCGTGCCTGCCGCCAAGCTGCTTCAGATGGCACGCCTCGGAGTTGTCCTCGACGATTTCGTTTCCGCACAACAACTCGACGCCACCGCCATTCAATGCTGGACCTCGCTCCAGGCCAACCACGGCTGCAACGTCTGCACCAGCATGAGCATGATGAGCGAAGGTATGATGCCCAGCGCCTGCGAAGTCGATGTCACCGGCGTGCTAACCATGTACGTGATGCAACTCGCCTCCAATTCGCCGAGCGCGCTCGTCGATTGGAACAACAACTACGGCGCCGAAGACGACAAGTGCGTGCTCTTCCACTGCGGCAATTGGGCCAAAACCTTCCTGCCCGACATCAAGATCCTCAACGCTCCGATCCTCGGCTCCACCCTCGGCGTCGAGAACACCTGGGGCGCGCTCGACGGTCGCACCACCGCGCGTCCGCTCACCTACGGCCGCATCACGACCGACGACTGCATCGGAAAAATGCGCGCCTACGTCGGCGAAGGCCAGCTGACCAACGACGACCTCAAAACCTTCGGCAACCGTGCCGTCGCCCACGTGCCGAAACTCCAAAAACTCATGCGCCACGTCTGCCGCGAGGGCTTCGAGCACCACGTTGTGATGAACGGTTCGCACACCGCCGACATCCTCGCCGAAGCTTTCCAAACTTATCTCGGCTGGGAAACCTATCACCACGAAGCCCCCGACGCCTGATCACCGCGGCCATCGCCAATTCTCCCATGCTCACCGACAGCCAACTCGCCCTCAAATCGCTCCGCTACCGGCGCAAGATCATCGAGGTGATCAAGCATGCCGGCGCCGGCCACACCGGCGGCGATCTCTCGTCCACGGACATCCTGAATGTATTGTACAACCGGATACTCCGCGTCTCGCCCGCCACGTTCGCCGAGCCGAAGCGCGACCGCTATGTGCAGAGCAAAGGCCACTGCGCCGAGGCACTCTTCACCGTGCTAGCCGAGCGCGGGTACTTTCCCGAGTCCGACTTGCTGACCATGTGCCAGTACCAGTCGCACTACGTCGGCCACCCGACGCGCCACATCGCCGGCGTCGAACAAAACACCGGCGGCCTCGGCCACGGTTTGCCGATGTGCGTTGGTATGGCTATCGCGGGAAAACTCGACCAAGCCGACTACCGCGTTTTCACGCTACTTGGTGACGGCGAACTCGCCGAAGGTTCCAACTGGGAGGCCGCCATGTCTGCCTCCCACTACAAACTCGACAACCTCACCGCCATCGTGGACTGCAACACGCTCCAGATCTCCGGCCGCACCCGCGACGTGATGAGCAATGAACCGCTCGCCGAAAAGTTCGCCGCCTTCGGCTGGGCCGTGCGCACGGTAAACGGCCACGATCTTGACGAACTGACCGCTGCGCTCCAAGCACCACTCACACCAGACAAACCCTCCGTCGTGATCGCCCAGACAATCAAAGGCAAAGGCGTCAGCTTCATGGAAGACGTCGCCAAATGGCACCACGGCGTGCCGACTGACGAAGAATACAAAACCGCCCTCGCCGAGCTCGACGCCGCGATCGCCAAAATCGAAGGAACCGCCAAATGAGCGCACCCGCACCCTCAATGTACAGCGACGCCGCCAAGCAAACCGCGGCCCGCATCGGCCTGAAAATGGGCCGCGCCAATCTCGACGCCTTCGCCGAAACGCTGCAAAAGCTGGCCGAAGCTGACCGCAACGTCCTCGCCGTCACCAGCGACTCCCGTGGTTCCGGCAAACTCGCGCCCTACGGCAAAGCCTTGCCGAACCAGATCGTAGAGGTAGGCATCGCTGAACAAAATCTCGTCGGTGTCGCGGCCGGCCTGGCCTCGTGTGGCAAAACGGTTTTCGCCGTCTCGCCCGCCTGCTTCCTCACCGCACGTTCGCTTGAGCAGATCAAAAACGATGTCGCCTACTCCGACAACCCCGTGACGCTCGTCGGCATCAGTGCCGGCGTGAGCTACGGTGCACTCGGCTCCACGCACCACTCGCTGCACGATCTCGCTGTTCTCCGCGCGATCAACAATCTCACCGTCGTTGCGCCCGCCGACAACTTCGAGGCCCGCGAAGCCGTTAAAGCCGCTGCTGCTGCGAAATCTCCCGTTTACCTGCGCTTCGGCAAAGCTCCGGTTTACGACCTGCCTGCGACCGAACCATTCATCTTCGGCAAAGCACGCGTGCTCCACGAAGGCACCGACCTCGCCTTCATCGCGACTGGCGAAGCCGTCGTCCACGCTCTGCTCGCCGCGGCTTATCTTGAGCAAACCGCTCATCGTCGCTGCCGCGTCATCAGCATGCCGACCATCAAA
>JAYTWC010000488.1:0-3272 GCA_043743635.1 Verrucomicrobiota bacterium
TTCGGCCCCGAAGCCCGCGTCATTTCAATCTGCGATTCCAAAGACCGCATCGAAACCTCCCTCTCCGCTCTGCTCCCCGGTGCTTTCGGACCGGCGAATCTTTCCTGAACGGACGGTACGCCGCTGCGACCACGGCGTACCCAAAACCCAACCAAAACCTTACGGCAGAGCCAGCCTTGCGGCAGCCTTGTTTGTCTGAATCGAAACCGTCACTGGTTTCAAACCCTCGGCGCTGGCGGTGAGTTTCATGACGCCTAGTTCTTTTGTCGCTTGCACGATGATCTGTGCCAAACCGTTAAACACACTACGACTCCACGCAACCGGTGCCGGTTTGTCCTGCAACCGCAAACAAACGCCTTTATTCAGTCCGGCCGCGCCCCCATAATTCACCATCGAAACGGCGACCGTATTTTCACCCACGCGCAACAGCGCCTTCACATCATAAATCGAGGCTGAGCGAGAATCACCCGTACTGCCGAGTTTCTGGCCATTAACGAAAACCGAGCCGCCGCCTTCAATCTTGCCAAACCAAAGCTCAATCACCGATGACGCCAGCGTAGCTTCATCAACATTGAACCGTCCGCGAAAAACAGCGCGCTCGCGAACAGCCAGCGGGCCGCGTTCCACGTTAACATCCGCCGCCGTCCACAATGAATCATCGAACACATCCGCTGCCTCCGGGATCACCGCAGCGTAAACATCGATATCCTTTTTGTAGCGCCAGCTATTGATCGGCACCAGGCGCATGACCGCAACCGGCACAAACGTGTCGGCTTCGTGACAGCTCGGATCGCCGTTACCCACGCCGATGATCCGGCCGGCACCTTCGAGATCGAACTTGATCAGATTATTCGCAACCGGAACAACACGACCCAGCTCATCGGCAACCGCTACGGTAACGACTGAAACATCTTCGCCATTGGCATCAATAGCGAGCCGGTCAGGAACCAACTGCACCCCGGCAGGAACGCCGGTCGTTTCGATTTTTTCCTCGGCAATAAGCTGCCCAGCCTTGTAGCCCTTCGCCGAGAGTGTGCCTGATGCATATTTAACCTTCCAGCTCAACTGCTCGGCCCGCGGCATGGTTTGTTTGCCCAGGCTTTGTCCATTAAGGAACAGTTCGACCTCATCGCAATTGCTTAGCGCGCGCACCTCAATTTCCTGTCCTTCCCGCCCGGTCCAGTTCCAATGCGGCAACAAATGCAACACCGGTTTTTCCTGCCACCACGAACGATAATACCAAAAATTGTCCTTGGGGAAACCACAGGTGTCGAGGATACCAAAATGGGAGTTAATGCAGGGCCAGTCGTACGGCGTCGGTTCGCCGCGATAATCAAACCCGGTCCAGACGAAACCGCCAGAAAGCCAGGGGCGCGCATCGTAAAATTTCCACCAAGCCTGCGCGGTATTGGCCCAGTCCGGCGCATTAACGTCATAGGCACTGACATACCCCTTCACGTTGTCGTTTTCATAAATCCCACGCGTGCTCACCGTGCTGCCCTGCTCCGTGCCGACATTGGGCTGTTTCGGATGCGCCGCGTGATAGTCGTCTGCGCCCTGACCAATATGGTAATTCCAGCCACGCACTTCGATCACTTCATTTACACCCGGGAATTCATTCGCAACCGGTGCCGCATAAGTCAAAGGACGCGTTGTATCCAGTTTTCGGATCACATCCTGCATCGTCGCGGCAACCCGTTTTCCCGCCGGCGTCCCAGCAGTGCTAAACTCTTCATTGGCGATCGACCAAATGACCACGCTCGGATGGTTGCGGTCGCGTTTTATCAAACGTTGCAAACGGTCGATGTTCCCCGCGTCGCTGCCCAGCAAGCGGTTCTCGTCCATGACGATCATACCCAAATGATCACAAGCATCGAGCAACTCCGGTGTCGGTGGATTATGCGAAGTACGATAACCATTCGAGCCCATCTCTTTCAAACGAGCGATTCGGAAATATTGCAGCCGATCGGGCAACGCCGCGCCCACACCGGCATGATCCTGATGATTGCACGTTCCCTTAATAACGTACGGTTGGCCATTGAGCAAAAAGCCCTTCTCCACATCGAAAGCGACCGTTCGAATGCCGAAGGTCGTTTCAATACGATCCACATTCTTAGCGCCCACGGCGACGGTGGTGACGAGCTTGTAGAGCTTGGGTGTTTCGGGCGACCAAAGCACGGGCATATCCACCCGCACCACCTGTTCGACCATCGCTGTGGTTAAGCCGCTGATACGTGTCGGTTGACGCACCTCGGCCAGAAGTTTTCCATCCGGCGCAAGCACCGAGCACAACACAACGGCATCGGCTGCGACCGCCTGCGAGTTCAACACCTCCACCTGCAAACTCAGATCAGCCGGACCCGTCGGCACATTGTTTCGAAAACGACTGAAGACAAACACACCATCCGGCGCGATCGCGACCGGGGCCGTTTTCACCAACCAAACATGGCGGTAAATGCCCGCGCCTTCGTAAAACCAGCCTTCAGCCTGGGTCGCGTCGACACGAACAGCGACAACGTTCTTCCCACCATAATTCACGAGATCGGTGATGTCATAACGAAAACCGCTGTAACCGCTTTCATGGCGCCCGACCTGCCAGCCGTTAACGAACACCGTGCTATCCCTAAAAACCCCGTCAAACTCCAACCAGATCCGCTTGCTCGCATCAGCCTTGGGCAAGTCGAATGTACGACGATACCAGCTTACACTGTTCTGCGGAAATGCACTGCCCACCGAACGAAAACCGTGCGAGCCATCGGCCTCGGGCGCAAAGGGCATCTCAATCGCCCAGTCGTGCGGAAGATTAACCTGGCGCCAGCTCGCATCGCTGAAAACCGTACTAGCCGGCCCAAAACCCGTGCCAGCTTTGGAAAGATTTTGGCCGATACCCCAATCATTCCCAAGATGGAATTTCCAGCCAAAATCCATCAGGAGACGCTCGCGCACACTGGACTCCGCCGCTGAGGCCACGTTGACGGCAACCGCAGAGACCATCATCAGGAAAAGAATCAAAAAACTTCGTTTAAGGATATTCATAAAATTCTAAGAAAGGAGACAGGGAGAATGCAGGGCCAACCTCGCAAGAAAAGTCGGAGGCTGAATCTACGCACCCCTTCTATTATCACAATCGGAATTTTTGCACCATGGAGGTAATCCCAATTGACCTTTGCGAAACCCATAACCGCATCTGAACGCTTGCCTCAAAGTGAAAACCAATAACTGAACTTGATCAAAAGCGTGTTATCGGGATGCGCCGAAAATAGCCGTTCATA
>JAYTWC010000489.1:0-3484 GCA_043743635.1 Verrucomicrobiota bacterium
AAGCTCGATGATACCGTGCGCGGCTGGATCAAGGAAGACCGCCCGTTCCTCGGTGTATGTCTGGGCATGCAGGCGCTGTTCGAGTTTTCGGAGGAGGGGAATGTGACTGGGCTAGGGATTTATCCTGGTAAGGTCGTGCGTTTTCGTTGTCCGCCGGAGTACAAAATTCCGCACATGGGCTGGAATTCCGTAACGTTTAAGCAGGCGAATTCACCTCTTGCGGCGCAGCTCAAGACTGAGGGTGAGACCTTTTATTTTGTGCATAGCTTTCATTGCGTGCCGACCGATCCCTCACTTGTGCTGGCTGAGGCGGATTACGGTGGTGCGTTCACGGCCGCGATTGCACGTGGCCGGTGTTTTGCCACGCAGTTTCACCCCGAGAAGAGCCAAGCCAAGGGGTTGCAGATCTACCGCAATTTCGCCGACGTGGCTGCTCAGGCGGGCCGTTAATTTCGCCTGATAGAAGGTGGGCGAGACCTCCAGCTGACGTTTCCCGTGCAGCAGTTTTGCTTACGTGCCGCGCTGGTCTTGTGTAGAAATGCTTAGGACCCACAGGAAAAGCTAACTTTGTTTTGCCTGTGCGAAATGATTTCGTTCATTTAGCTGCATGGCCAATACCGCTCTACTGAAACTGGATGATAAGGAAATCGCCCTGCCTGTCATCGTCGGTAGTGAGGGCGAAAAGGCAGTGGATATCGCCAAACTGCGCGCGGACACGGGTTACATTACCTATGACGACGGGTTCGGCAATACGGGCTCCTGCACCAGCAATATCACGTTTATTGATGGCGACGTTGGCATTCTTCGCTATCGCGGCTATCCCATTGAGCAGTTGGCGGAGAAGTCTTCCTTCGTCGAATGCGCTTATCTCGTGATCTACGGGGAGCTGCCGACTGCACAGCAGCGCGGAAATTTTTCGCGACTTCTCACCAAGCATGCGCCGTTGCATGAGGGCATGACTCGCTTCTTGAGCAGTTTCCCGCGCGACTCGCATCCGATGGCGGTTCTTTCCGCCGGGGTGAATTCGCTCGGCGCTTACTATCCTCATCTCGCCACCAACAACCACCAGCATGATCTGGAGAGTTTTGACGAAGCGGCTGCTATCGCTATTTCGAAAGTGCGCACGATTACGGCGCACACGTATCGCGTAACCCAAGGACTGCCGTTCAACTATCCGCGCCCGAACTACGGCTACTGCGAAAATTTCCTGCACCTCATGTTCTCGGAGCCGTACAACGAGTACATCCCGACCCAAGAGGTTGCATCGGCGCTTAATCTATTCCTTCTTCTGCACGCCGACCACGAGCAGAACTGCTCAACATCGACAGTGAAGATGGTCGGCTCCTCCGGGGCCAATCTTTTTGCCTCTGTTTCCGCCGGTGTAAACGCCCTTTGGGGTCCATTGCATGGCGGCGCCAACGTCGCGGTGATCGAGATGTTGAAGAGCATCCATGCTGAGGGCGACGATGGTTCGAAATTTATCGAAGCAGCGAAGTCCGGCAAGGGTGCCGCTCGTCTCATGGGCTTTGGTCACCGCGTTTACAAAAACTACGACCCACGCGCGAAGATCATCAAGGCCAGCTTCTATAAGGCGCTCGCCAGTCTCGGTATCAAAGACGACCCGCTCCTTAACATCGCGATGAAACTCGAGGAGTGTGCGCTTAATGACGACTATTTTGTCTCTCGCAAGTTGTACCCGAACGTCGACTTCTATTCCGGCTTGATTATGCGGGCGATCGGCATTCCGGAAAATATTTTCACGGTCATGTTCGCCATCGGTCGCATGCCTGGGTGGATCGCCCAGTGGCGGGAAGTGGCGCAGAATCCGAAGCTCAAGATCTATCGTCCACGTCAAATCTATACCGGCAAAACGGTTCGCGACTACGTGTCGGTTGAAGTCCGCAAGTAAGGGCTAGCCCGCGTTAATTTTTCGAGCCGCGTCTGAAAGGGCGCGGCTTTTTTGTCGGTTTTAACCCGCTTTGATCTGAATATCAGCAATCAGACTGTGCCCTCCACATTCGAAGCGGAAGATGTGACGTGCGCAGGATTTAATGGCTGCCACGCTGAGATTTTCGCCGCGAACGATGGTGGGTAGTGTCAGTTTACAAGGGAATCCTTTGTCGCAGAGAGCGTTTTTGAATCCACCGACGGTCATATTGGTGATTTCGCCAACGACGTCTTTGATGACGACGTTGCCTTCGGCGATCACTTCGGGGACGCTCATTCCGAGCATGTTGGAGGCGGAGCTAATGGCGAAATCGTCGTTGATACAGAGATAAACCATTCCGTCGATCTTGCCGAGAAAGCCGACACAGCCAAATACGTGAGGTACGCCCTTGAATCGGTTTGGATCCTGTTCCGTGAACTTTTCAACAAAACTGGCTTTTTGCTTCAGCATGGTGCCGCATACGTTTTCGACGGCTCGAATAATCGAATGATGAATGAGTTCGTCGGTGATGGAGGTGGAGGGCGCCATGGTTGTAGCTTATCATCCTGTAATCGGGGGATTTGGAGGTAACTTTAGGGGATACTATTCATTATGGTTTGAGGGAGAAGATTCGGGTTCGCCCTTGCTCCGTAATCCATGATTTGCGTGATAGTCGCCCATGGAATTAGTTAATTCTCTTCCCCTTGTTCATCCTCTTTTGGCCTTTGAAGCACGTGTGCTTGGTTGCTTGGTTGAGAAGGAATTTGCGACGCCTGAGTATTATCCGCTCACGCTTAATTCGTTGGTGGCTGCTTGCAATCAGCGCAGTAATCGTGATCCGGTTTTGGTGGTTGGCGCGTCTGAAGTGGAGGCTGCACTCAGTGGTTTGCGCGAGCGTCGGTTGGCGAGTGTTTTTGCCGGAGCCGATGCCCGTGTGCCGAAATACAAGCATACGCTTGAGCAGGTTTTCCCTCTCGAGCCTGTGGCGATGGCGTTGCTCGCTGAACTATTGCTACGTGGTCCACAAACGACTGCGGCCTTGCGTGGGAACGCAGAACGCCTGCATGCCATGCCGGAGGCAGGGGAGATTGATATGCTGCTGGCCGAACTCGAGTCGCGCCAATCCGGTGGCTTGGTACAAAAACTTTCTCGTCAACTTGGTCAGAAGGAAGCGCGATGGGCCCAACGACTTGCGGGTGATGTGCCGCAGATCTCCGGGAGTGATCCTGTGCCGATGACGGTGTCGCTTGCGTTGCCTCCCGAGGTGGAACGTCGTCTGGCTGCGCTTGAGCTTGAGGTTGGACAGTTGCGTGCCGAACTAGTCAAACTGCGCAATGCTCTCGGTGAAGGTTGAGCGTTTTATCATCGCGCCTTTGTAGCGCTTGAGTTGGTTCAGACTCGTCGAGCTGAAACCACAAACGCTGCTTGGAAATCGACGGCGACGGCGCCTTTTTCCACCACGGCGGCGCGGATTTTGAGCTTGGCCTGACCGTAGCGGGCGAGGGCGGCTTTGAATTCTTCGATGGCGATCTGGGTGGGACGTTCGCAGATAGCGCG
>JAYTWC010000490.1:0-1922 GCA_043743635.1 Verrucomicrobiota bacterium
TTCTATGAAAAGGTTCGGGCCGGCTACCTCGTTCTCGCCAAAGGCCTCGCCGAACGCTTCGTCGTTATCGACGGCACGCAAAAAGAAGCAGCCATCGAAAAACAAGTTTGGGCCGCCGTGCAGGATCGCCTCGCCATCACCGGCAAAACGAAACCCAAAGCAAAAGCGGCCAAACGCGTCGCCGTCAAAGCCTGAGTCCGCCGCCCCTGCCCGCTCCTCATCGTAGTGGAATAGATTCATGTCCGCGGCCGAAACCACGCCCTGGCCTCCTGCATTGGCAGGCGCTCCGTCGATCACCGTGATCGAGCGCGCCATCGAGCGCCAACGCCTCTCGCACAGCCTGCTCCTCACCGGCGACGACGTCGAAACGCTCCAACAAGTCGCCATCGCCATCGCCGACCGCCTGCTCAATCCCGAAGGCGGCGACACCGGCGGTTTCGGTCTGCCCGGCATGGAGGCACCGCGCTTCGCGCCCGAACAGCATCCCGACTTCTTCGCGCTTCGCCCAACCGGCAAAATGCGCCAAATCTCCGCCGATGCCACCCGCGCCCTCATCGGCAAAGTCCAGGTTTCACCCACCCTGGCACCGCGCAAGGTCGCGCTCATCCACGAGTGCGACCGGATGAACACTTCCGCCGCCAACATCTTTCTCAAAACCCTCGAAGAGCCGCCCGCCAACACCACGCTCCTTCTACTCACGACGCGCCCCTACGCATTGCTACCGACAATTCGCAGCCGTTGCCTCAATTTCCGTTTCCCCACTTCCTCCGCCGGCTATTCGCCCGACGGCTGGTCGGCCTGGCTCGAAGATTATCGCGCCTGGCTCACCAATCTCTCCGCCGGCATCACCGACAAAAAAGCCGTGGCCAGTTCGATCTTTGCCGCCTATGGCCTTGTCGCACGGTTCGGTTCCATCCTCGATTTTGCCACCACCGAGGTCTGGAAGAAACAAAAGGAAAAGCTTCCCGCCGACATCAAGGAAGACGAACAGGACGCCATCGAAACCGGCATCGCCAACGGACTCCGCTCGCGCCTCTTCATCGAGATCGAACAAGCCACCCGCACCTTTGCCCTGCCCAAACTCCGCGACGGCGACGCCGCCACGCGCAGGGCCTTGACCGACGCCATTGAAAAACTCGAACACGACGTCGGCCTCCTGCGCCTGAATCTAAACGAATCAGCCGCTCTGGAAAACTTCCTGCTCTCCTCGCTCCGCGTCTGGACGCGCAAGTGAAGCCGATTGGCATGAAATGACATAAAATCGGGTCGATGGTAGGGCGGGCGCTATCCTTAACGCGCCGGTGTTGACCGGGTCGAAGGCAGCAGAATCAATGACTTCCTAACTCATAGGTAGGGGCAATGCTCCGTCATTGCCCGCGGACAATGCGGAGCATTGTCCCTACCGGCGCTTCCGCGCCCTGGTTTTTGGTAGGCGACGCTCCGGCGATGCCGGATCGACTGGTGCATCACGCCCGGAGCCGATAGTCGCGTCAGCCCGGCGGCCAGTTGAGTTTTCGCTTCGCCAGCAAATGCACGTGCAAATGCGGCACCGATTCCGCCGCATCCGGACCATTGTTCACCACCAGTCTAAAACCATTGGCCAAGTCTAATTTCTTCGCCATATGCCCCGCCACGAGAAACAAGTGCCCCAGCGTCGCCTGATCGGCCGGCGTCGCCGCTTCGACTCGCGCAATCACCGTCTTTGGAATAATCAACAAGTGCACCGGCGCCTGCGGCTGAATGTCGTGAATGACGATGCATTGCACGTCTTCGTGCTCGATGCGCGCAGGAATTTCGCGATCGATAATTTTTTGGAAGATCGTCTTGGCCATAGACTTCAACTTACAGGCACCGCCCAAGAAAACAAGTCCGCGAAAAAAATGCAGCCACCGCTTGCGCCAACGAAAAAGTTGAGCCCCTTT
>JAYTWC010000491.1:0-1951 GCA_043743635.1 Verrucomicrobiota bacterium
AGGAATAATTTTGATATCAGTGGCGCAACCGCATCTACCTACACCGTTTCGTCCGCCCAAACGGCCAACGCCGGTATTTACACGGTCGTTATCGGTCTCGCCGCTGGAGATTTTGTGACGAGCTCGCCGTTGACGATTACGTTGGGAACCGCAGGTGGTTCGACCTCGTCATCAAGCTCCTCGTCTTCTGGCAGTGGTGCTCCTGCCGCTAGTTCGGGTGGTGGCGGTGGTGGTGCCCCAAATCTCGGGTTTTTTGCTGCGCTGATCGCTCTTGCGGCGATTCGGATGGCCAAGCGCCGGCGCGGGTAAAACCTTTCGGTAGGTTAGGGCGCGACCAGCGGTCGCGCTCTAACTAAAACGGCCTCAGCTCTGAGGCTTTAGCCGATTGAGCAGTTTGGTGAATTCAGGATGATTTTTGAGATCATCGAGATCAGGGTCCTGAGCCATCCAGTCGAGGTCTGCGTAGCCGAGGGTGATCGCTTGTCTGAGCGCGCGAAGTGCGTCGGTGCGCCGTTTCGAAAGGGCGAGGCTGCAGGCGAGATTGTAATGGGCGGTGGCGTTCTCGGGGAGGAGTCGCACGAGTTTGCGATCCATTTTCAGCCCGTCATCGATGCGGCCGACTTTTGTGTAAAGGCCGCCGAGAATTTCGACGACGTCCGTGTAGTTCGGGTCGCGTCGCAGGATCGACTCGTAGAAACTGATTTCGAAAGTGGGATCTTCTTTTCTCGCCATGGTTGCTGGGCCTTATGTCCGGTTCTTGCAGGTGCCGGTTTCGCGCAAAGTATTACAATGGGCGGAAACTTGCAGGCGTTGCGAGACGGGCGTGAGGTTCAGCTTCGAGGAAACGGAGTTGCCGTACCACGACATGAAGGGGGCGCTGATCTCGAAAATTTTGTCGCAATCCATACAAATCACTTGGGCTACCTGTGAGTTGTTATCGGTATTTGGGCGGTAATACTTGAGGTTTTTACCAATATCGACCTCACGCAAAAGTGCGCTTTCGGTCATGATTGGGATGCTGCGATAAACGGTTGCGCGGGAAACGGAGTCGTCGATCGCGCGGGCATGATCGAGCAGTTCTTCGGCGGTAAAATGATCTTTTTGCGCAAATGCGGCCTCGAAGATGGCCAAGCGTTGGTTGGTCACGCGCAGGCCTTTGGTGGCGAGGTAGGCTTTGTATTTTTCGCGTGCGGCGTCGTTGCTCACGGGGCGAATCTCATTTTCGTCTCAACTTCTGTCAAGGTCGCACACGTGCGTTTGTCTGCGCGTATTTTGTCCTCGGAAACGGTTTGGTTGGCGATTCCGGTTTGCGTCGTCGCGGGCGGCCCGTCGTCATACGCGACATGATCGTTGGCGTTCACCCCCTTGCGGGCTTCGATAAACTCTTGCACTACCGCGTGCCGGAGCACATGCGGGCGGACATGCAGGTCGGGTCGCTCGTGCGCGTGCCGATTGTCAACCGCCTGCACCTCGGCCTCGTCGGTGAAATTGCTGCGCCGAAGAATTTTCCCATCGAAAAACTTAAGATCGTTGCGCAACTGGTCTACCCGTTCCCGGCGCTCACGCGCGATCTGCTCGAACTCGCCCGCTGGATGGCGGCCTACTACGCGTGCCCGCTCGACGCCGTGATCGAGACGATGCTCCCAGCACCCGTGCGCAACGGCGCCGGCATCAAGGAAGAAAAACTTCTCGCCATCGGCAAAAAATTTTCCGCCGAAGAACTGGAGCAACTCATGCGCCGCGCTCCGCAACAGGCGAAGTTGTATCAACTGCTCGAGCAACAATTCAAGCCGCAGAAAAAATCGCTCGTGCTCACGCGTCTCGGCGCCACCGCCGCCGTGGTGAGCGCGCTCGTCAAGCGCGGCGCAGTCCGCGAGATCGTGCAACGTGTGGAACGTATCGCCTACGCCGACGACTGGTCGACGGGTGAAATCGTTGCGGCGCTTCCGCC
>JAYTWC010000492.1:0-6926 GCA_043743635.1 Verrucomicrobiota bacterium
AGCATGATTCTGGTGCAAGTCTGCGCCATCGGCGGCTTCATCGCCACGTGGTGGCTGTACACACCTTCTATTCAATGGTTGCAGGTTGTCTCCTGCGGATTGACGGCTTTCACCGGCTCAGGGTTCTGGATGCTCTACGGTTCAATGACCGCTGACGTAATCGACGCCGACGAATTGGAAACCGGCAACCGCCGCGAAGGTGCTTTTGCCGCCTGCGGTTCCTGGATTATGAAGCTTGGCGTCGCGCTCGGAAATTGGGGCTCCGGAGAAATCCTGGATATCGTTGGCTTTAAATCCAGTCTTGGCGGTAACCAAACGGACCACGCTATTTTCATGATTCGAATCCTCTTGGCCTCGATTCCCGTGATCGGTCTCGTCGTCGCGCTGGTGTTTCTCATCCGCTTTCCGCTCACGCAAAAGAAAATGGCCGAAATCCGTCAACAGCTCGAAGCCCGCCGCGGCAAGGTGTAAATCGGGGTAGCGAATTCGTTCCGGATCGAGGTGGAGCCCGCAGTCCCTTGCGGGCTGAGCGACGTAGCCAACCGTTCCGCGTCAAATTCAGACGACGCGCAAGGGACTGCGCGTTCCACCTCGGCCTCAGCAAGGTCAGCTAAATTAGAAACTGGGTACCCATACACATTTTTCTGTGCGGTCGGCCGTTCGGGCGGCCATAACTGGCTGAAACCCGATGACTGATGACACTTCTCTGCTCCGCCGTTTTGTTCAGCAACACGCCAACGACGCGTTTGCCGAACTCGTGCGCCGCCACCTCAACCTCGTCTATTTCGCCGCGCTCCGCCAGACCCACGGCGACACGCATCACGCCGAGGACGCTGCTCAAGCGACCTTCACTTTTTTGGCGCAAAAAGCCGGTTCGCTCCTCGCCCATCCCAACCTCGCCGGTTGGCTGCACACCGTCGCCTGTCATCACGCCCGTGACTTGAATCGCGCCGAGCATCGTCGCCTCCAACGCGAGCAAACCGCCCACGTTATGCACGAGATCACCTCCGCCGAGGCCAACGACGAAACCTGGGCGCAGGTTCGGCCCATCATCGACGACGCCTTGCAAGACCTCGCACCCGACGACCGCGAAGCCGTGCTGTTGCGCTATTTCGAAAATCGCCCCTTCGCAGAGATCGGCGTCGAACTTCAACTCGGCGAAAACGCCGCCCGCATGCGCGTCACACGCGCGCTCGGCCAACTCGAAACCGCCCTCGCCCGTCGCGGCGTGAAATCCACCTCCGCCGCGCTCGCCACCGTTCTCGCCATACCCGCCGTGATGGCAGCCCCCCCGGGCCTCGCCGGTACAATTTCATCAACCGCACTGACTGCTACCGTGCTCACCGCTTCTAAAATCATGATCTCCGCCAAGCTCATTACCACCGTCGCCAGCCTGACCGCCTTCGCCGCTCTCGGCACCGCCATTTACCAGCACAATCAACTGCAAGCCTCCCGCGTCGAAACCGCTGCCCTCCGCCAGAAACAAAGCGATCTGCAGGCAGATCTCGCCATAGAAAAAAAACGTGCCGCTGAAGCCTCCGGCAAATTGCAGGCCATCACGGCGAATGCACTCCCACCCCTAAACTCATCCGCACCAGTCGAAGAACAGCTCACTAACAACGGAGTCATGGCTCGCTACAATAACGCTCGGATTCTCGCGCAAAACGGACGCTACGAAGAAGCGCTGAAAGACTTTCTTTGGTGCTATGACATTGGTATGGTCAAGGTCACACACCTCAACGGCTCACGCAGAAATCTTGTAATCCCGGAGTTGGCCATGCTCAGGACAAAATATGCGCCTGCTCTCAAAGCACTTCAAGAACGTCGCGATGCCGCTGAGCAGGTGATGCTGGTCAGTGAACAAGAGGTTGATGCCGTAAAAGACTATGCACAGCTCAACCAAGCCTTAGGGGAACACATGAAGAACCTAGACTTCTTCACTTCACTGTCCGCCAAGGACAATCGTCGTCAGTTCCTCATTCCGTTTGTCAGCGATCAACTCCTCGCCTCCCAACGCTACAACGAGATTGTTCAGACCAACACTTTCTCACGAATGCAGACCAGTTTCGTGCTCACGTCCGCGAGCATCGACGAAACTCCTAAGCTTCCCCCGGCCCATTCAAAAGGGCGCATAGACCGATTCGCAGACACCACCTCCAAGAACATCGAAGCCCTCGCCGGAGCCGGTGAAATCGACAACGCTGGCAAACTGATCGGCAAACTCCTTGAATTCGACAATTCAACCGAAACCCGCGCCAAGATCCAAGAACACCTCACCCGAGCCGGTCATCCGGAGTTGTTGAAGGCGCAGTGAAGGCGATTCAAATTTGCCGATTCAAGAATGGTCGTGGTAGGGCGGATGGTCCCTCATCCGCCGCGGACAATGCGGAGCATTGTCCCTACCTGAACTAGAAACATCCTCTACGGCGCTTCTAGCGAGCGCTTGTATTCAGTAATCACCGATTTCGGCACGAGTAGCTTCCAACCACCACTATCGCGCTGAAAACGCAGCGAGACAAATTTGCCACTCACTCCGTTCGCAGTGGCATTTTTAAGAGTGAATACCGCCCGCATGACATCCGGCTGCTCTTGCGTCGCCTCCTTCAATTCCGCTTGGTAGACTGCAGGGGTTATACGCCCGGCAATTAGGGTCGCCATAAGTTTTGGGCTCGTCGAATACTGAGCGCGCAGGGACTCAGACAGCCCTGACCACAACGTCTCGACAGCGTCGCGGCCTTCTGGATCAAAAATCAGCATCGAACCCAACGCTTCCACATCGCCATTGAGCGAAGCCCATATGATCGAGTGGAGCGTGTTTGTCGGCGTCGATAAGCCAAGGTTTCTCCAGAGCGCAGTGTAGTCTGCAGCCGAGCCTGCTGTCGGAGGCGGCAATGCCGAAAGCTGTGACAGCGTTTCTTTCAACTGCTCAATTCGCATTTTAGAAATCGGCACGGCATTCGCATCGCGCTGCCATTTTGCATTATCTACCGAAAGAGCGGATTTGTAGCGTACGTTCAATTCTCTCAGGCGCACGAGATCGGCGAGACCTGCCTGTAGTCGCGTGCGTTGTGAGCGTAGATGTGAGACAGCGTCGACTTTCCACCAAATGGCCGCCCCGAGGACACTCGCCAGAACCAAAAGAATGAAAATGCCCTTCGTGTTTTTCATGATCAGAGCCACTCTTGGACCGTCTGTTGGTTGAGGCCGACCTTGAACGGCACCGTTACCCGTGAGTTCACTGGTTGGCCTGCCTTAATCGCGGGTTTGAACTTCCATTTTTCAAGCGCCTTTTTGGTCGCCTCGCCAAAAACATCGCTGCTGGCCTGTTCCACCTCGAGCTCGCTGGTCGTTCCGTCCGGGCGAATGACGCAGCTCACCGTAGCCGATCCCTCCATCTTTAGGCCTTCGGGAAAGTTGGGATCATGTTGTTCGGTCGGTACGGGTCGCTCATCCAGTTCACTCAGACGGTAGATCCGCTGACCATCCACCGTAGTGGACGATTTTGACGCACGCGGCATCGGCGCTGCCGGTACTTGACGTCCTGCCAACGACTGGCCGTTGCGCGCAGTCACGATTTTTTGAATCTCTTTGCGAAGACGCGCTTCCTCTGCACGTAGCGGCTCGGCTGCACTCGCTTGCTGGTGCAGTGATTCCTCAGCCAGCGTGTTCGCCTCAAGCCTAGTATTTTCCATCTTCAGGCCCAAACACTCTGCAGACTGCTGAATCAAGACGGAGTTTTCCGCCTGCAATCGATTCTCAGTTTGATATTCAGACCATAGTGTCGATCCACCCGCAACCACCAGGGTAGCGGCGATTCCAATCTGTATTTTTGTCATTCCCATAAAAACAATTGCGGCCCCGGCGGCCGATGTCGCTCCGGCCAGCGCCACACTCGTGACGGTGGCGGCGAGCGTCGAAGGTGCAGCCGTTGCAAGTTGGCCGGCGAGGACCACGCCAAGCGCAGTCGCAGTGGATTTGATGCCGCGACGCACGAGCTGGCCGTGTAATTTATCGAGTGCGCGGTCGACGCGCATGCGGGCGGCATTTTCGCTTAGCCCGAGCATCTCGCCGACTTCGGCTAGCGTGCGTGATTGAAAAAACCGCAGGAGCAGCGCGTCGCGGTCGCCCTCCTTGAGATCGCGCATCGCTTGGTCGAGCACCGGCCGCAAGGCGGTCCAGTCTGGTTCGGGCGCACCTTGTTCAAGAATCTCGTTCATGATCTGGGCCTTTTGTTCGCGGTTGCGCCAGCGCTGTTCGGAGCGCACGGCCTTGGCCGCTTCGTATTGAGTACTTAGATACAGCCAGCCCACGAGCACGGGACGATCAACCAGCGACGACGCTTTGCGCGCGAGACCGGTGAAGACTTTTTGCGTTACGTCGTTGGCGAGATGCGTGTCGCCGGCAACGATCCGTAGCGCCGTGCCATAAACCGCACCGATGTGGCAATGGACCAGTTCGGCAAAGGCGGCTTCGGAACCATCAAGGTAACGGCGAAGGAGTGCGGCATCGTCTGTCATGGCTTTGGTTATTAGCACCCGGCCAGCGCCAAAGCCGCACAAAATTATTCGGATGATCCAAACTTAATCGCGAAAACGCGAAAGAGCGGAAACACGAAAGGGATGCTCGTTCAGTGATTCCGCTCTTCCGTGCTTCCGCGATAAAACGCCGAAGCCTATCCGCGACGAGGCCGCACCGGCTTTAATACTTCACCGAGCAGCCGTAGGGTTCGGTCGTGGCTTTTTCTACGGGCTTGTCGGCTTTTACGGCGGCGAGCGCAGCCGTCAGATAATTAGTCGCTTTCGCAATATCCTCGCTGTTCGCTGAGCGAATACTGTCGATGGCACCTTGGTAAGCGAGGACACCATCGGCCTTGATCACAAAAAGATGAGGAGTGGTCTTCGCACTGTAAAGATGTCCGATTTTCCCATCATGATCCGGTAAATAGGCAGTTGGCGCCGCGTGGTTTTTATCGAGATATGCTTTTAACTGCACCGGGGAATAATCGCCGCCTTGTTTGCCAGCGGCTCCGGAATTGATCGAAAGCCAAACCACGCCATCAGCGATAGCCGCTTTTTGCAGGTTCGGCATATTGCCGCTATTCTCATATTGTTTCTTCACAAACGGGCAATCCGGGTTGTTCCATTCGAGAACGACGGTCTTGCCCTTGAAATCGGAAAGCTTGTGCGTTTTGCCGTCGAGGTCGGTCAATGTGAAATCAGGAGCCAGAGCGCCGATTTCAACCGCATGGGCGATACCGAGCGAGAAAGCGGCGAACGTGGCCGCGAGGAGAGCGATGAGGCGTAGCGTTGTTTTCATATCAAGGGGAGTTGACGCGCAGGCTAGTCAGAAGTTTCGCCAACGCCAGCGGTTGACGCGGTTTCACGTTGCTGCCACGCGCCCGCACGTCCTTTCTGTTTGTAAGCGATTCCCTTGAGCAACGCGTCTGACACCTCCCCCGTTCCCGACCGCGCCGCGTACTCGGCGGTACTCTTGCGGCCAGGTCCTCTCGCTGCGATTTCCCTCACCTTGGTCGCGGCGCTAGTCACAGGCCTCACGCTTTATCTGTGGCCGCAATGGAGTCACAACCCGGATTTGCAACACGGTTGGTTTACGCCGCTGATTTTCGTTGCCCTCATCTACGAAGCGCGCACCCGGGGAACTCAACGTTATCTCCAACCCTCCGGCCTGCTTCATGTCCTCATCTCCGCCGGCTTGCTCACTGGACTCGTTCTCCTCACCGCCGGCGGACTTTATATGGCGGCGCTCGAATGGACGCATGCACTCGTTGCAGTCATGGTCACGAGTGCGTTTTGTGCGCTGCTCGCGGCGGCCTGGATTTCTTTCGCCTTAGCATCAGTTCGGCTCGTGCCGTTCAACTGGCCGGCGGGTATTGCGATTCTTCTCTGGCTGTTGAGTTCGCCTTTGCCGCCTGGAACGTATGGCACGCTCACCCACGGATTGCAGGCGGGCGTAACGAGCTCTGTTTTGTCGGGGCTGCATTTTCTTGGTATCGCGGCGGTGCGACACGGAAACATTATTCAACTAACCAACGTTTCCGTCGGCATCGAGGAAGCCTGTAGCGGTGTGCGCAGTTTGATCTCGTGTGTGTACGCGGGGTTTTTCATTTCGGCCACGTTAGTGCGACGACCGTCAGCGCGGGCATGGGTCATCGCTGTGGCCGCACCATTGGCGGTCGCGATGAACTTGTTGCGTTCGTTCACGCTCACGCTGCTCGCCCATTTCGGCGTTGATATAACCGGCACGTGGCACGATGTCACTGGATACGCGATCATCGGTGTGACGACGGCATTGCTCGCGGGCTTGGCCATCTTTCTCGATCGACGGGCGCCAGGCGCAATCAAACGTGAAGAGACGCTGGCCCAACCATTCGGTAGCGGAAATTATCAGCGCTCGCAATGGCTCGTCACTGGCGGACTCACGCTCGCCATCGGTCTGGTCGTTCTGATCATCGTCAACACCCGGCCCGCGAGCAATACCGGTCGGCCCGCACCGGACCTTGCCGCGCTGCTGCCCGCGTCTTTCGACGGCTGGATTGCCATCCCGAGCAGCGAGCTTACGCAATTTTCCGCGCAACTCCAAACCAACCACCTCGCCCAAACCACCTACAACCGCAAAACTTCGCAAGGCCCGCTCGAGATCACCGTTTACCTCGCCTACTGGCCGGTGGGCGCGACTCCGGTCAGTCAGGTCGCCACGCACACGCCTGATGCCTGCTGGCCTGGTTCGGGTTGGGAGCCAAAGTCACTGCCCGCGCCGCGGGTGCCGCTCACAATCAACGGGCGCCAGCTCGACGACGCCGAATACCGTCAGTTCACCCAGAGTGGTTTTCTCCAACATGTTTGGTACTGGCATCTGTACAACGGCCGCGTGATCCATCCCGAAGGCGCACGTTCGCCGCGCCAATT
>JAYTWC010000493.1:0-2198 GCA_043743635.1 Verrucomicrobiota bacterium
TGACGATTTGTTCGCTTGCCGCTTCGGATCGACCACATCAAGAATAAACCCGTTGATTATTACCTCTCCGTTCTCCGTATCGGGACGAAACGTCACGACAACATCGCGGTTTTCTTGCGCCTCAAATTCGATCCACACCGTCGCTGCGTCTTCATCATGGAGCGCGCGAACGGTGGGCTGCACGCCTTTCGCTTTCAGGGTTTCATCCACCGCCACGCTGAACCTGCCGAACGGTCTCACATCGGTTGAATTGTGGTAAGTCACCAGAGAGTGCTTTCCCGGCGACAAACCACTCAACACGAGTTCTAGCGCGCCGGCCTGCTTCGCAGACTCAAGCCGCACTCCGTCACTGACGACCGTCGCACCGGAATCGTAACCGCCCTTCCACATACCGGCCTTGAATCCACCTGGCCTCGTACTTCGCAAAATAGCCTTCACTGAACCTAGCGTTAAGGTTGCCTCCGTGCCGTCCTCAACCATCCAGTTCACCCACCCGGCGGTCAGCACGTCCTTGCGATCCGTGACGGGATTGAGGTCAACACGGATCGGGACGGAGACCGCACTTATAGCCACCGCTAAATGGCAAAACAAGAAGGCAAAGACGAAAAGATTTTTCATAACTGGGTTTGTCGCTAAAGAGTGATTTTCAATAAACGCGATTATGGCGCTAATCCGCGTAGATTCTCGGCCGCATCCCGATTCTCGGGTTGGAGTTTCAGTACGGTTCCAAACTCCCTTCGTGCTTCGGCCAGATTACCGATCTCTGTGTACGCGATGCCGAGTTCATTGTGTGCATCGACGAAGTCGGGCGATTGTGCGACAATTTGTTTATAATGCACGATGGCGGCCGCCGCTGCCCCCCGCTGAAGGAGAAGATTGGCGAGAATGTAACGCGTGTTCCAATCCATCGGCTCCAGCGTCAACGCCTGATCGAATCGGCTAATCGCGTCGTCGACACGACCAAGTCCAAGCGCAGCACGCCCCCAACCAGCATAAAGCGATGCCGATTTCACTCCCGCTTTCTCTGCTGCTTCAAAATAACGGCAGGCGGTTTCCCCCTGCTTTTGATTTAGCAACGCGATTCCCATACTCACCTGCGCGAGCCCCCAATCCGGCCAAAGTTTCAGACAGGTTTCAAGCTCCCTAATACTTGCCTCAACCCGCCCGGCATTCAACAACGCCACCGCATAACTGCGTCGCAATTCGGAATCATCCGGCAACAACTTTACGCCATCGGCAAGAATACCAAGGGCGCGCTCCACTTGATTTTCCTTGATTAACAGGTCACCCAAAACGATCCGCGTTGGCGCAAGGAGCGGCTCGACTCGCAGCACAGCCTCAAACTGCTTCATGGCATCAGCCGGGCGGCCGACCCTCACCAACATTTCTCCTAAAACTATTTTGAGATTAATATCATTCGGGTTTTGCGCCAGGGCCAGTTGAAGCTGTGCCAGCGCCTCGTCCTTCGCCCCATGTTGCTCAAGCAACAACGCCAATTCTCGACGAATTTTAGGCAGTTCATTATGATCGGCAGGCAGCGCCTCAACTGCCCGGTGGTAGTGTTTGATGGCTGCACCAATCTGTCCCATCGCGGCAGAATTTTTACCGAGATTCACTTCAATGCTCATGTCCAGCGGGAGCAATTTCTGCGCACGCTCCATCGAAATACGCGCCGCTGGCCGATCCCCAACGCCCATCTGCGCGAGTCCAAGCGAATGCCAGGCCCGGCCGTTCTCTGGTCGCTTTGCCGTCGTATCGCGCCAGAGCGCTTCTTCCGAGCGGTAATCAATATTTCTAACAAAGCTCAAGGCACCCAATCCAATCCCCAACGCCAAACTGACGAGGAAAGCCCAACGGGACAGCCACCGCTGAAGCAACAACGCCACCCCGATCGCGATCACCGCCAGCGGCAAATACATGCGATGCTCGGCCATTGTTTGGGTGGCAATCGGGATCAACGAGGTCGGTGCCAGCAAACTGAAGTACATCGCCAATAGAAACCCCGTAGCCGGTCGCTTGATCAATGCGTACACCGCCACACCACCCACCAGGAGCACAGCAGCAATGGGCAGCATCACCATTGAAAAATCAGTCACCAACCACGTGCCATAATCAAAGGTCAGCCCCGACGGCCAAAAAGCCAGTCCAATATAATGAGCCAAAGCATAGCATTGGGTCAGCCAATAGTCCCACGCGTT
>JAYTWC010000494.1:0-3208 GCA_043743635.1 Verrucomicrobiota bacterium
AAATAAACTTAGCGGCTTCGAATTTGACCGCCCGCCTGCCCGTGCCAGACTCGGCGCATGCCAAGCGCTATTGCCATTTGTGGAAGCCCGCGTCGCTACGGAAATACCGAAACACTCCTTACCCGCACGCTCGACCGGCTCAAGGCTCAGGGGATTTCCGGTGAGTTGATCACGCTCAGCGGCAAAACGATTCGCGGCTGCACCGCGTGCACTGGCTGCTATGAATCCAAAGACTGGACCTGCCCCGCCATCCAGGACGACGACTTCGCCCCGATCATGCAGGCAATGCTGCGCGCCGACATCATCATCGTCGGCTCACCGGTGTACTTTGGTTCGGCTGCGCCTGAATTGATGGCGCTGCTGGATCGCGCCGGTTATATCGCAGGCGCCAACGGCAAACTTTTCTCACGCAAAATCGGCGGCCCCATCGCCGTCGCTCGCCGGGCCGGACATAATTTCACCTATGCCCAACTGCTGCTTTGGTACATGATCAACGACATGGTGGTGCCGGGTTCGACTTACTGGAACGTGGCGCTCGCGCGTGAACCAGGCGCGGTCATGCAGGACACCGAGGCATTGGAAACGATCGACCGCTTCGCCGACAACCTCGCCTGGCTCGCCAAGAAACTGGCCTGAGCCGCAACCAAGCCCATTGCCTAATTGCGAGTAGTCCCTTTCCTCAACTCCAAATGCACGGACCGCGTTTCAACGCAACCGTCAGCAACTGACTCTACCGCGCAAAGATTTCGTCGAAGAACAATTTCATGTGCTGCCAAGAACGACGCGCGGCGGCTTCATTGTAACCGATCCCGTTAAGACCCGTGGCGGCACGCACAGCATCGGCCCCCGGATTGGTGAAGGCGTGGATCGCATCGGCATAACTGATAAACTGGTAGTCGATACGACCGGCATCGAGTGACGCCTTAAACGCATCGATCACATCCGGTTTGACAAAGGGATCGATCGCACCGTGGCAGATGAGAAATTTCGCTTTGTTTTTCGCCGCAGCTTCCGGTGACGCGGGAATCAAACTTCCGTGAAAGCTAACGATGCCGGCGAGCGGCGCGCCACTGTAGGCCAAGGCTTGACAAGTCGCACCGCCAAAACAGAACCCAATCGCGGCCATTCTTTTCGTGTCAACCCGACCCGTTTTCACAAGCTGATCCAGTCCTGCTTGCGCCCGCTCAGCCATCAGCGGCTTGCCATAAAACTGACTTGCGAGCTCGCCCGCTTTTTTCGGATCCGCGGTGACCTCGCCGCCGCCATACATGTCCACCGCCAAAGCGACGTAGCCAAGCGCCGCCAGCTTTTCCGCACGGTCTTTAACAAAGCCGGTCAGTCCCCACCACTCGGGAACCACGAGCACGCCTGGCCGTTGTTCTTTAATACTGTCATCATAAGCGAGGTAGCCGACCAGCTTCACGCCACCCTGTTCGTAATTGACCGGCGTCGTCACCAGCTTTGCCTGAGCTCCTGCCACCAGCGCCGTCAGGAGAAAAAAACAAATCGTATTTTTCATGAGACTGCGACCATGCGCATGATCCTGAATTCGTCAAATGACATGAGCGGTACAAGCATCGTGCAAAAAAGCCGAACCAACGTCCATGTTTCTCAGCCGGATGCGAAGTGGGCTAGACCGCAATTGTTAAAACAACGTGGCCAAAACGCCGCCGGGGTGTCACCGCATTATTTGTCAGTCGTAACCGAAAGGGAAACGGTGGAGCCTTTCTTTGCGCCGTAGAGACGGAGATCGGCCTGGCTTTTGTCTTTGCGCCAGTAGGACATAATCATTTGGTCGGCAGCGGAGGAGCCGGATTCGTTCAACGAATCTTTTTTCCAGCCAGCATCGGCGAGCACTTTGACGTAGGCTTCGAGCAAGGCGGTAACGGTTTGGTCGGAACTATAGCCGCCGGTTTCGCTGAGGCGGGCATCAGTGTCGGTCTTCGAATACGCGGTGCGCGTCAATCCGGCGGGGCGCGGGAAACCAGCGGGGTCGCGCAAGCCTGCATCGTTCGGGTTCGTCGTATCTGTGGTTGGCGCGGGAGTCGTGGTCGCTGGCGTCGGGTTAGTTGTTTGCGCAGGCGTTGTCGCGGATGTGACGAGCGTGATTTGCTCACAATAAAGCGTGGCGGTGGAACGCATGATCGCTTCGTTTATCGTTGGGTTGTGCGCGAAGCGAGTGATGCCGACGTGGGAAAATTGCAGGGACAGAAGTGGCGTCTTCATGTCGGGCCCAAGGAGCGTTAGGGAGCCGGCCAATTCCTTTTCGTCGGTGCGATTACCGTTAACAAGGAAGTCATCGCGCCAAGCCGCCCAGTTGGCCGCACTGACATCGGATATGACGACGGCGAGGTCGGGAAATTTCGTGGGACCAGTCTGGAGTGAAGGGTCGCGCATCGCACCAACGGCGTCGGTCGAAATCACGCGTGTGATGGTGAAAGGTTCAATGCTAGAAACGCGGTTGGTATCGAGATTACCGAGGATGAAGCTGAAGTTCGAGGCAAGCGCACGGCTGGTTTTGCCAGTTTTGACGCCGGGTTGAGTTGCGCTGGTGGCCAGCGGTCGAACGGAATCGGCGCGAAATATAAAAGTGATTTCGTAAACGCTCTTACTACTGCCATCGAGCGCGGCGAACTGGGCTTCGATGAGTTGCGCGTTGGTGGCTTGAAGTGGTTTCGGATCAGAGCCCGAAAGCTCAAGTGTAACCGGTGCCGAACGCCCGGCGCACAGGTCGGCCAAGCAGGCGCTCAGCGCGGCGGAGAGCGGAGGCGTGGCCTTGACCAGGATCGGTTCATAGCCGACCTGGCTGATATTTTTCTTGGTCACCGAGTTGGTGGACGCGACTTCGACGACGGTTCCGCTGATGTCGCCGCCCGACCAGCTCCGCACCTCCGGACAATCCACGCCGTTGATCGAGAACGATTGAGCGCCGGCGAAGACGCGTGCCGTGGTCGCGGCGTGAGCGGAAACCGCTGCAAAGGCAAAGGTCACGAGGAGGGAAGCGAATAATAAGCGCATGGAGATAGCGAATCGTTGGGATACGGTACGAGCTTGGCGTGCTGCTGGACGGATGGACCTTGATCGTAAGCAGAATTCGCCAGTCTGCAAACGAGGTGAGGAAGTTGTCTCGAACCTGAAGGTTTCGGTTACCTCAATGCGCAGCCGTACAAACACAGGGCGCAGGAAGGACTGCGCCCTACAAAAAATA
>JAYTWC010000495.1:0-2825 GCA_043743635.1 Verrucomicrobiota bacterium
GGCTGGTTCCTCTGCAGCGAGGAGGTCCGTGTCAGCGTTGGCGGTGGCGGATGGAGTGTAACCCAATAGGTTACTCTTGGTCAGGGCATCGCGGAGGAAAGGGGAGGTGGCGGTGTTGGCGGTGGCGAGGAATTCGGGTGGGCCTTCGGCGACGATGCGGCCACCGGCGGAACCGGCTTCTGGGCCGACTTCGAGGATCCAGTCGGCGGATTTGAGGACGTCGAGGTTGTGCTCGATCACGATGACGCTGTGACCACGTTCGACGAGCGCGTGAAGGACAGACAACAGGCGTTTGATGTCATGGCGGTGGAGGCCGGTTGTGGGTTCGTCGAGCAGGAGGAGCGCGCCGGCGGCGGGCGAGTGGTTGGCGGAGAACTGGGCGCCGAGGTGACGAACCAGTTTTAAGCGTTGTGATTCGCCGCCGCTGAGGGTGTTGAGGGGCTGGCCGAGCGTGAGGTAGCCGAGTCCGACGGCTTCGAGGCTGGCGAGACGTGAGCGGATGGAGTTGTGCGCAGAAAAGAGCGGGAGTGCGTCGCTGATGGAGGTAGCGAGTAGGTCGGCAACGGATTTATCATTCCAGGTGATGGCGAGGACTTCGGGTTTGAAACGGCGGCCTTCGCAGATAGGGCAGGGGACGAAGACGTCGGAGAGGAATTGCATCTCGACGCGTTCGTAGCCGAGACCGAGGCAATGGTCGCAGCGTCCGTCGCCGCTGTTGAAGGAGAAACTCGATGGGCTGAAGCCGGCGGCTTGGGCGGCGGGGGTTTCGGCGTAGAGTTCGCGGATGAGTTCCCAGGCCTCGGTGTAGAGTGCGGGGTTGGAGCGCGGGGTGCGGCTGAGGGGCGATTGGTCGACGAGGACGATCTCGCTGAACGATAGATCGCTGGTGATGCTTTCGATGGTAGCGGGATCTTCGGTAAGCTGGTGGTTTTGGGTGAGGAGGCCTTGGTGGATGACGTTGTCGAGAAGGGTGGATTTACCTGAACCAGAGACTCCCGACAAGCAGACGAGGCGTTGGAGGGGCAGGCGGAAGGACAGGTTGGCGATGTTGTGCTTCGTGACGTTTTTGAAATGAAGCGAGGGATGCGACGAGGTGACTGGGCGACGTTGGGTTGGGACGTCGATGGTTTCGCGGCCGGAGAAATAACGGCCGGTGATACTTTCGGGCGATAGCAACAGGTTTGCGAGATTGCCCTGGAAAACGATGGCGCCGCCGCGGCTGCCGGGCTCGGGGCCGACCTCGATGACGTGGTCGGCGGCGCGGATCATGGCTTCGTCGTGCTCGACGACGACCACGGTGTTTCCGGCGTCGGTGAGCGAGCGGATGATGGCGATCAGGCGGTCGATGTCGCGTGGGTGCAGGCCGACGCTGGGTTCGTCGAGAACGAAGAGCATGTCGACGAGGGAAGTGCCGAGGCAGGAGGTGAGGTTGACGCGTTGGACCTCGCCGCCGGAGAGCGTTTTTGACTGACGGTCGAGGGTGAGGTAGGCGAGGCCGACTTGTTCGAGGTAGCGCAGGCGGGTGACAATTGATTCGAGGGCGAGGTCGCGCTGGTGGTGATTAGCGGTTGCAGATGGATTGTGGTTTAATAGATGACAAGTCTTCAGGAGGCCGAGGAGTTCGGCGACGGGGAGTTGGTAGAGGTCGGGGAGGGTGTGGCCGCGCCATTTCCAGCAGAGGGCTTCGGGTTGGAGACGTTGGCCGGAGCAGGCGGGGCAGGGGTTGTAGGCACGGTAGCGCGAAAGGAAAACGCGTACGTGCATCTTGTACGTGCTTTTTTCGAGCCACTTGAAAAAACCTTTTACGCCGTACCAGGCTTTAGGCCATTCCTTGCCTTTGGTTCCGTAGCCAGGTTCGCCGTCGATCACGAAGTCGCGTTGCTCAGGGGTGAGATCGGCGAAGGGGATGTGCGTGGGAATTTTTTTCTTTTTGGTGAAGGAGAGCAGGTCTTTTTTCGACTCGCTGTAGACTTCGCCTTCCCAGCATTTGAGCGCGCCGTCGTCGATGGACTTGGTCTGGTCGGGGATGGCGAGGCGGTAGTCGATTTCGATGACGCGGCCGAAGCCTTTGCATTGCGGGCAGGCGCCGAGTGGCGAGTTAAAGGAAAAGAGCGCGGGCGTGGCGGGACGAAAGGTTCGGCCGGTTTTGGGTGAATGGAGCCCGCAGGAGAAGTGGCCGGCGTCGGCGAAGGTGTCGCCAGAAAACAAATACACCTGACCGTGACCGAAGTGCAGGGCGGTTTCGGTGGCTTCGAGGAAGCGGGGCTTGTTCGACGCTTGGATCGCCAGGCGGTCCTGCGCGACGAACAAGAACGTCGAACGTTGAACGTCCAACATCGAACGTCCAAGTGCGGAGAGACTTGGGGCTTCGATGAGTTCGTCGATGCGAGCTGTGCGCAAATTCAGAATTTCCGACTTCGGCGTTGGAAGTTCAGCGTTCGACGTTCGGTGTTCAGCCGCGGGCAGTAGCACGCGGCTGTAGCCTTGGCTCTTGAGGTTGGTAAGGATTTCGGGCCAGGTGAGATTGGCAGGCTTTTCGATTTTGAAGGCGACGATGAGCGTCTGGTCGGCGTGCGTGGCGGAGGTTTTGGCCCAGATGGATTGCGGGGTGTCGTCTTCGACTTTTTCGCCGGTCGCGGGGTCAAAACACTCGGCGACGTGGCTGAACCAGACTTTGAAGAAATCGGTCAACTCCGTCATCGTGCCGACGGTGGAGCGCGACGTTTTGACGGTGTTGGTTTGTTCGATGGCGATCGACGGGCGGATGTTCTCGATGGAGTCGACTTTGGGCTTGTTGAGCAGTTCTAGAAATTGGCGGGTGTAGG
>JAYTWC010000496.1:0-2298 GCA_043743635.1 Verrucomicrobiota bacterium
CTGCTCGCCTCAGTGGCCACGAAGTAAGCTTTGCCACCTGCGGCCGCGATTTTAGCGAGGCGTGCGTCGGCCTTTTCTTTGTTGCGGCCAACGATGACAACCTCTGCGCCTGCGCCGGCCAAACCTTCGGCCATCGCTCCGCAGAGTTCGCCCGTGCCGCCGATTACGACGGCGACTTTGCCGGCCAGTGAAAATAAGGAGTGTAGGTATTCAGATGTATTCATGGGGGGATCCAAAACAAAGCGCAGTCGGACCCTTGCTGGCAAGGCAAAGCGGACACGAGTCTGCATTTTATCATATTTGGCCATACCACGGTGAAACCGGCATTGCGCTTGCGCCCGTCGCCGACCTAGCGCTTCCTCGCGAACATGGGACGTGTTCCACTTGAAGATAATTTCAACGATGTCATTGCCAAGGCTCAGTTCGGCCTGGGGATGGATGATGCCGAACTAGCAAGGCGCGCCCAAGTGACGCCCACGGACGTCGCCGCGCTCAAGGCTGGCCATTTCGACGAATTCACCGCCCGTCGCATTGCCTCGCATTTGCGCCTCAACCGCGACGCACTCGTTCGTCTCGCGCAAAAAAAATGGTATCCACAGCAACCGATTTTCCCGTCGGGTTTCATGGCCTTCAACACGCCCATGGACGATATCACCGTGAACAGCTTTATTATTTGGGATGAGCGCTCGCGCCATGCGGCTGTTTTCGACACGGGCGCGAACTGCGATGACATGCTTTTGTTCATTAAAAGTGAACGCCTGACGGTTCGTTACATTTTCATCACTCACACCCACACCGATCACATCGCAGATCTTCCGCGCCTCGTAGCAGAAACCAAGGGCGAAGTCTGGGCCAGCTCGCGTGAGCCCGTCGACTTCCCCGGCGCGAAGACCTTTGAGGAAAATGCTTTCTTCCACCTCGGGTTACTCGCGATCAAAACTCTTTTTACTTGGGGACACTCGCCCGGCGGAACCACTTATTATGTCACAGGCCTCTCCTGGCCGATGGCTGTGACGGGAGACTCGATCTTCTCATGTTCGATGGGCGGCGGAAAGGTTTCGTACGCGGATGCCTTCGAAAACAATCTCAAGAAGATCATGACCCTGCCTAACGACACCGTGCTTGCTTGTGGCCACGGCCCGCTCACGACCGTCTCGCAGGAACGCCGCAATAATCCGTTTTTCGTGCGTTAACCACCCACGCAGAAAGACGCAGAAAAAAAGTCCTGCGATTTTCGGTAACGAGCTGGGCAAATTTCGTATTCAAATGATGTGCGCACATTGCCAGGCTCTAAAACTATTTATCGGCCCCACGGGACCAGAGTTATTGTAACCAATCGGCAAATACACCGAGACGAATTCCCGGTGGTGGCCGTTGCACCGATCTCGGTAAGACATCTATCGACAAACAAGCCATGGCTTATCAGTCTCGTTCCTGTGGACGAAGCAGCCTCGCCAAAAAACCCAACCCCCGCCAGATTTGAAGCGACTCGCTGGAGTATTGTGCTCGCCTCCGCACAAACCCAGGCGCCCGGCGCCAAAGAAGCACTGGCCGAACTTTGCCGAACCTATTGGCAACCCCTTTACGCGTTCGCACGGCGCCGTGGCCTCGACCACCACCAAGCCCAAGACACCATCCAGAATTTCTTTCTGAATTTGATCGAATCCAAATGGTTCGCCAACGCCGATCCGCTCAAGGGCAAGTTTCGCAGCTACCTGCTCGCATCGCTAACGAACCACATGTCGAGCGAGATCGTCCGCAACAAAGCCCAAAAACGGGGCGGCGGAGCACCACTTTTATCGATCGATGAAGCCAACGTGGAGCAGAAATTCGACGCCGCGCACAGCTCTAACCAAGCGCCCGCCGAAGATGTTTTCGAACGCGAATGGGCCTTCGCCGCCGTCGAAGCAGCCATGATGAACCTCGAGACCGATTTTGTCCGCCGCAAGAAACGCGACGTCTTCCTCGCCCTAAAACCATTTCTTGTCGGTGAACAACCACCCGGAACCTACGAAGAAACCGCCCGGGCGCTCCGACAGACGGTCGGAGCTCTTCGCACCGGCGTTCACCGGCTCCGACAAGATTTCCGCACTCATTTGCGCCGTGAAGTCGCCAAGACCGTCGATGCCCCCGACCAAATCGAAGAAGAAATGCGACACCTTCGAACCGTGCTCAGTGGTGGCACCAGCTAAACCAACTACTCCCGGCAATGTCCATTCCTGCCATGACCAAAACCGAACGCACCTGCCCCCGCTGCGGACTTGTTTTTGTCTCTGATCAGTTGGACGGCCTCTGTCC
>JAYTWC010000497.1:0-2557 GCA_043743635.1 Verrucomicrobiota bacterium
TGGTTCCCTGATGTGAGCACGGCTTGGAGATGTTTGCCCAATTCATCGGGAAATCCTCCAGCAAACTCCGCTGTCGCCGCCAGCGCTTCGGCCGCCGGATTTCGCACTTCATGCGTGCCATCGCGCGCTACGACAAACAGCGGATCGGGCGTCGAAGTCAGCGTCGCCTCCATCGTGCGCTGAGCGCGCATGACCTTGGCCGTCGTGGCGTCACGATAGGCCCGGAGTTTGGCCGCCATCGTATTAAACGTGCGAGCGAGTTCACCGAGTTCATCATTGGACGTCGCCGGCACTTCCCTATCCCAATTGCCATCGCCAAGCGCCGCCGCTGACGCCGTGAGCGCCTGGACCGGCCGCAAAATTGACCTCGCCAACCGATACGAGAGAAAAAGCGAAAGCAAAATTCCACCAATCAGCGAACCCAGCAGAACATTGATGCTCGCCTGAACCACATGCGACGCCCGATTAGTTGCAGAGCGCAGTTCGGTATAATCGAATTCCGTGACTTCCTTCAACGATCGCAACGTGCGGAAAAGTATGCTTTCGGTTTCCTGATAACTTTGCAGCGACGCAACCGCGCCCCGCTGATAAACGTCCTCACCAAAGCCCGAAAGTTTATCGAACGCATCGGCTACTTTTCCTACCACGTTTGAGCGCCCAGAGCCTGCCGATGAAAAAGATTGATCCATTAGCAGGCGCTGAAAGTCGCCACGATGTTTATAGAAACCACTCTTCGACTCCAAAACACGACCGTTTTGCGCATCATGCAGCGACTGCACCATCAACGTCGCCTGTTCACTCATCTCATAACAGCCGATCATCCAACGATAGCTCACCGCCAAACGCTGCTCCATAGAATGCGCCAGATCACGCGCGATGAACATCGTCGCCAAACCTACGGCGACAAACAGGAGCAAGAGGGGCAGCAGGCCAAGATAGAGCCGCGTGCGAAGCATGATTTGAGAAACCACAGTCGGCGAATGGCCGCCATCTCAAATTTTGCCATCAGGCTCCGGCGCCTCGCACAAACCAAGCTTCAACCGCTTGCGGTAGAGCGTAGCCGGATCAATCCCGAGCGTGCGCGCCGCCTCGTCGAGATTTCTAGAACTAGCCAGGATTCGACGAATGTGCTCCGTCTCCAGCTGTTCGAGCGTGACCCGGGTTCCAATGCCGACATTTGAATCAACCTGATGTGAAAATTCATCAGGCAAGTCCACCGAGTCGATCACATCGCCAGAGGCAAGAATAACCGCGCGCTCGATCACATTGCGCAATTCACGAAGATTCCCAGGCCAGCCGTAACGGACAAACGCTTCGCGCACGGCCGGCGAAAGTCCTTTCGTCTTCTTTCCAAGACCGGCGGCAAAAAACCCGCAGTAACTTTCAGCAATGCGCAACAAGTCCGCTGGCCGATCCTTGAGACCGGGCAAAGCGAGCGTAATTACATTTAGACGATAGAAAAGGTCTTCACGGAAACGTCCGTTTTTTACCTCTTCGGAAAGGTTTCTATTTGTCGCAGCGATCACGCGCACATTGGCGCGACGCACCTTCGCCTCGCCCACGCGCTCATATTCGCGCTCCTGTAAAAGTCGCAACAGCTTCGGCTGAATCTCACGCGGCAATTCACCAATTTCGTCAAGAAACAGCGTGCCGCCATCGGCCGCTGCGACTTTGCCAAACGTGTCGCCCACCGCGCCGGTAAACGAACCTTTCACGTGACCGAAAAGTTCGCTCTCCAATAGCTCCTTCGAAAGACTCGGACAATTAACGGTGACGAACGCGTTTTCTTTTTGCGCGCTACGCCGATGGATTTCCCGAGCAAGAATACTTTTACCCGTGCCGCTGGGACCGAGGATCAGAATGCTTGCCGGCGTTTCCGCCGCCTTAAAAGCCATCTGCAATACGCGTTGCACCACAGGCTCGCCCGAAGAGAAATCAATTTGAGGTGTCTGCTCGGTCAGTTGCGTCTCGAGTTGCTGCACGCGTTGCTCAAGTTTTCGCGCACGCACAATCTTGTCGAGCACCTGGCGAATTTGATCCGGCGTAAACGGCTTCGGAATAAAATCGAATGCACCCCGCCGCATCGCCTCCACGGCCGTGCTGATATTGGCATAGGCAGTAAACATCACGACGACCAGCGACGCCTGCACCTGTAACAGTTTTTCCAATACAACCAGCCCGTCCTCGTTCCCGAGATTCACGTCGAGAAAACAAACATCGCACGAACGCTCTTCAAGCGTCTTGAGCGCCCGCAGACCATTAGGCGCGGCCACGACTTCGTGACCCATCATCTCGACGGCTAAGCCAGTGGTCTTCCGGATACCAGGTTCATCATCAACGATCAATACGCGCATGTTCAGGTGTCGTGGGGTAGAGCGGCATGATGCTCACGCCTAATTATGGTTCGCAAGGCCTGAT
The DNA here is from genome assembly GCA_043743635.1 of Verrucomicrobiota bacterium. Lineage (GTDB taxonomy): Bacteria > Verrucomicrobiota > Verrucomicrobiia > Opitutales > Opitutaceae > JADKHC01. The sequence goes on from JAYTWC010000497.1 coordinate 2,419, forward strand.
GCATAAAAAGCCAAGGCGGGGCCGCTTGCGCGACCCCGCCAGGTCCAGCTTCAACTAACAATCCCGGAGGATTCACCTCCGGAAATTCAAAAATGCATCTAAAAGAACCGTTGCTGATTCGCTATCCGACACTGGCACG
>JAYTWC010000498.1:0-9968 GCA_043743635.1 Verrucomicrobiota bacterium
TTGGCGAAAGCATTGCGGACATTGAACTGAATCTTCCAATCAACCCATTTCGTCAACTTGCGCTTGTAGCTGAGCCACAGGTCGACCGTCTCCACCGAGGGAGCGTAAGCAGGCCGGCTCAGATCGTACGTGCCGCCCTTGATGGCACCGTTGTCAGGAATGACCGGATAGCCGACTGCGTACTTGTCCACCCAGTGATAGGCTCCGCCAACGCCCACGTCTTTGAGGAACCAGCGGATGAAGGTATAGTTTGTGGTGACATTTAAACGCCACTTGCTGAGTTCAGGCGAAGGGCGGCCTTCCTGGAGCTTCAGCAGCGCGTAGTTGGAACGCCAGGCAGCCCACTGTTGGAGGCGCAACGATTGCGTTGCACTATAGGTACCCGAAAACTGCCGCATGTCGCCTGCGGGGCCGGCCATCTGCTGATCCATGTAGGCAACGAAATTTTCGAGCACCGGGCCACCGACGTGGCTTTGGATCGCTGTTGTTTCGGAGGCGTTTAACGATATCCGCCAGTTCTTGAGCGGATTGGCCGTGACTTCGAACTCGTAGCCCTTCGATTCGGCGTTGGCCGTTACCGCAGCGCCTGGAGGTGTGATAGACGAATACGCACTAACGGTGGTTGGGTCGGGCAGAAATTGTGAATTATTTTGAGCGGGAACGAGTTTTGTTCCCACTAATTCGGTGTTCGGCCCCAGCGTGGCTGCGTAGGTCGCACGGTCGGTGAGAGCTGACTGAGTTGTCGGGGTTAAGCCCCATGTAGTCATAAAGCCCGCCGCTTGGAGATCCTTCTGGATTTGATTCCATGCGTTGATCGAGGCATCTCGCATGGCGGCGGCCTCCGCCGCAGTTTGCAATGTAAGGCCAGCCCCTGCGGTCGCTGAAACCACTTTCCCCGTTGAATCATAATATGCAGGAGACCAAATAGACCGGCTTGCACCACTTTCGCGCGTGTTCCACTCGTAAGCACTGAGTTGATAGAGGAAAACGTTGCGCCACCTCATGCCCTGCGCAACAGATGAGCCGATGCCGCCTAGAGATAAATTGGTGGAGGCGTTATTGACCATTGAATCGTATTTCAACAAGCGGACGGAATACTTGCCGTCCTTTGTCGAAAGCAGAATGCCGTAGTCTTTCGTGGAGCCAGTTGGATTTGGGACCACCTTGCCGTAAATATCGATGCGCGGGTCGCCGACCTGGAAGTTCGACGATTTGTTATACGAGAGGCTGACGTTGATCGGCAACACGTCATGACGCCCTAGGAGTTTATTCAAGTGCATGACGAGACCACCGCTCGTGGAGTGATCCTTTAAGATGTGGTCGGGGGTATAGTTCGCAGGCAGCGCATAAACATCTGGATCCAAGTTCAGCATGGATCGATTGTTTGTAACCGGCAGCGCTTGCGCATACTTGGCTTTGACCACATCGTAACGCCAGCCCAGCGTGGGGACAATAGCGTCGTTCCAGAAATAACCCTGCCACGAACTTGAGTAGGACGTCGTGTCCCGGAAAGACTTCTGCGCACCCGTGAGAAGCCTCGGGTCGGAGCCATTGCCGTAGCTCAACTCATTCATCTGGAAATCTCTCCAACCGACGTAGTTAGCAGGATTCGATGCCTGAACTTGCGTTGTGGAACTGAAGAGCGGCGTCAGCGTCTGCGGAACTGTCCATGCCTGGTTGAACGGGACGCTGAAGTTTTGCCAAGTGCTATCGAACACACGTACGCCGGCGCTCTGGAATGCGACCGGAGCCGTAATGCGCGGGATGTTGGCCCCGGATGCCGAGGAGGCGTCGGCGAGCGAAGAGCCTAGGTAAATCATTGCAGCCCCCGGATTACTGTAGAAAGCCGAACTGCTGCCGTCGGTCTGGCTCACGAAGCCCGCCCAATCCTGGCTGGGGGCGTACATTTGCCAGCTGCGGGACTCGGTCGCCAATTTCTCATTGCCATAGACGCCGTTGAAACGCTGCTTGCCCAGCAGCTTCAAGAGGAAGGGGTTTTTCGTCAGGTCGGAGGGGCGAAGCTCAGCGAAGAGCGAGCCACGACGATTCTGGCGGTCGCTCTGAAAGGAGTTGCCACTGCCAGATCCCGACCTGACAAAGGCCCGGCCGAAATTGGGATTGGTAATACTGGTGGTGCCGTCCGCACCGGGGACGGTAAAGTAATCCTGAAAGTTCTCGTTGACGTCGATATTGATGCTCGGGGAGCCACTGAGGAGGGTTTGGCCGCCTCTGATGTTTTTCTGACGATCAAAGGTCACGTTGAAGCCGAGGCGATCACTAAATGCGGTCTGGGAGAAATCGATGTTGTAGGTGTTCCAATGCCCGAATTCCGACTTGGTCGAACCGTCGATCAGGTTGTTGTAGAAGTCGAAAATCGTTGGATCCTGCAGCGACCTATTTCTGTACGCACCGAATAGATAGTTGGGAAGCGAATTGGTAGTGGCAAAGGTGTTCAAACTTCCGAGAGAGATGAACGGGTTCGAATTCCTCATATTGATGAGGCCTACTGTGGAGGCCCGAAGCGTGCCGTCAGCATTGCGTGAGCCGTTCTGAATGATTCCTCCTATGAACTTGTAGAGCTCGTTGGTGGTGCCATCAATCATCCGGACGTTCGCCTGTTCGCCGGTGAGCCAACCACTGAACTGCGCCGGGATAGTCGCGTTACCAATCTGGTAGGGATTGAGGACGGGCAGCTTGCCCATGCCGCCATCGATGCTGGTGTTGTCAACTGGACGGAACCAAGGCGTGATGCTATCGTAGGGCGTGAGGGTACGCGGCCGGTTCGCATCGACATTGCCGTGCTCGAACTTCACCTTGATGCTGGTGTGGAAGGAGGGGTCCTTGAAGAGCTTCGGATCGAAGCGTAGGGTGCCATAGATGCGGTGGTCGTTTTGGTAAGCCGGCTTCTGCCGATATTTTGCATCGTCCCACAATCCGTCAATGCGGATCGCGAGTACCTGAGGGATGAGCTGTTGGTTGAGGTCGATGCTGTTAGTCATGCTGCCATAGGAGCCAAGGCGGTTCTGTACGCGGCCGAAATTGCGAAACTCCGCGCTGTTCAGAGCGGAATTGATGATACCGGCTGGGCTGCCCAAACCGTACAGGATGGAGTTCGGTCCGCGCTGAAGCTCGACGCGGCCCACGTTGTAAAAATTTGTAGGGATGTCGCTGACGACGAAATCGCGGGTGTTGTCGGCGGAACTCAGGCCACGTACACGATCATTCGTCATTGGATTGCGCTGATTGGCGGTTTCATCTAGAGTGACGCTTTGGCCTACGCCAACGTAGGTGCCCTGCGTGCCGCCCACTTCGCTGTTAGTCGTATACTGGAGCAGGGAAAGATTGTCGGTGGCACCGATGTCGTTAAGAAAATCCTTCGTATAAATTGAGATGGCCGAACCAACGTCCTTGAGGTCTGTGCGAATGCGCGTGCCGTTGAGAGTTTCAGTCGCCTGATAGCCGGTGTCCTTTTCTGCATTCACTTCAAACGGAGAAAGTACCAATATCTCATCGTCAGAGCTATCTTTGTCAGTCCGTTCCTGCACGACTTCTTTGGGTTTTGGTAGGCTGCGCTGATGTGACGTGTCCGGTTGGGGCTCGGTTGGACGCGCCTGACCATACGTGATGCAGGGCAGCGATATACCGAACACAGCAATCGCAAGCCAATGGGACAGTTGAGGGGTTAGATTTCTCATACGGATTCTTAGGGTGGTTAGGGACTGGATTTAGGAGTAGGTTTCTCCTAGGTTAGGGGTCACAGCGAAAGGCGGTGAATACAACTGGGGCGACCTGCTTGGTCACTCGCGGTGCACAGTCCATTTAAATTGTGCGCCAATCCAGCAATCAAACTCGCGTTAGTCGCAAACAGATTAAGACTTAAGTTGTAGTGCAAATCCAGCAAAGCATCCCAACAAGCCTCTGATCTTCGGCGCAGTCGAGGTGCTGAAGTATGTCGAGCCCGTGGCCGACACGCGCAACGTACCGGCCGGTTGCGACTGTATAAGGCTCTCAGGGCAGATGAACGCACTATCCGCAGTTTCTTACAGGCCAACGTCGAACTCCGGGGCGTTGGTCGCCACCGATGGCTGGCGTGGCTATTCCGAAACCGCGCTGACTGGTTATGTGCATCATCCCTGTTTGCACCTGGCCGTGCCCACCGCGCTTTCAGCAATCTCAAAACTTGGCTGGTAGGAACCCATCACGGAGTGGAGCCAAAATACCTTTTGCGGTATCTCGATGAGTTCGTCTTTCGCTACAATCGCCGGAAGACACCGATGGCCGCTTTTCAATCGCTGTTGGGCATCGCCAGCTCGATCCCGCCGTATCCAGTGGCGATACTCACATTACCTAGGTCAACGGGATAAGTATGTAGGGCTTAGTCGCGAGGTTCACTTTCGGTTTGCCACGTTGGCTCAAATAGATGCCGCCATTAGCAGGCGCCTTTGACGGCCATTTAGGGCTACCCTGCTGTTGTGCCTTTGCGGATTCGTGAAAAACAAACGCGGGCGACCCCACTGGGGTCGCCCGCGCTGTCGAAACGAATGTAATACTTAGAAATGATATGTAAGCCGCAGTTCCGGATCGATCGACCGGCCCGGATATACATTATATCGGTTGATGGCTGATTGGAGATATTTTTTATTCAAAACATTGTTAACAATCAATTGGACCCGGAGATTTTCAGTGGCCTTGTAGCTTGCCGTTAGGTTGAAGAGTTCGCGTGCGGGCAGGTAGAAGGTCGGTTGTTTTGGCGTCAAATACGGGAACGGAGTGTAGCCGCTGGCTTGATCCCCTGGCGTGCGGCTGCGGTAATCCATACCGAGGCCAAACGACAAACCGTGTACGCCGACAACTTTGGATACATCATAGTTAGCCAACAACGCGGCTGATGTTTCAGCCGTGCCACGGAACGGTATATTGTTAGTATCACGGTTGGTAAAATGACTCCAGTTGCCCATTAACGATAGCTGCGAGTTTATCGTGGCACGCGCTTCTACTTCCCAACCTTTGGCCTTACGATCTGTGAAAAGGTTTGGCAACAAGGGACTCGGCTGAGGCACGACCAAGTTCCCTGGATTGGGAATGCCATAATTGTTTTGCTGGATATCGAAATGTGCAATCGTCGCGTAGTATTTGAGGTCTGGTGTTTGAAGCCGCAGGCCATATTCATGCTGCTTGCCAGATTGAAGGGCCGGGGCACCGTTAACAATCTGCTGCACGGTGCTCGGCGTGAGATTTACCGAGGCATTTTCATTGTAGCTGTAGTAGACAGAGACAACTTTAATTGGGCTAATCGTGATACCGTACGATTTAAGCGGGGTATCTACATTGGCGATAGCTCTCGGGTTTGCTTGGAAACGGTCATAGTTCCTTAGATCATTGTTATAATACGTAAAACCGCCATTAAGGATTACCTTATTGCTGAGAAACGAAGCCGTTTCCATCAAGTATGCCTGTTCAGCGGTACTAAGGGCAGACGCCGCGCTATTCTGTGCGCCAATCGTAAACGTTGCCGGAATAGGCGCGTCGAAATCAATTGCCGGCTTGGATCCGACATAGTTTCGTGCCACCTGCTTCACGTATACAAACGCGATTCCTCCGACAGTCGTAAAGTTGCCCCAACCTAGATCCAGTTTGTGCGCGTAGTCGTTTTGAAAATCGAAGTACTCGTGAGTTTCGGGAGCGAACTGAGCGCCTCTATTCATGATACGAGACGGCGCAGGTGCCGCGGAGGTGGTAATCACTCCCGTTGTGGGATTCACCGCAAAGAGCGTGCCTGGCACAAAGGCGCCAGTTGTGGGGTCGTAATCTCCCCCGGTCGCTCCGCTGGGAATAAACTGGGTGAAGTCGCGATTTAGATGGGTGTACCGCGCTGCAACTCGTACCGAAAGTTGATCGTTAATCGGTGCAGTGAAAAGGCTGCGAGCCTCAAAACGACGCTCAAATCGATAGTCGTTACCAGCGACGTTCAGCTCTCTCGAAACCCCAGACAGAAGCCTCGCGTCATTTGTCGTGCTCGAAGAAGGATCTGCCGGAAGACCCAAATCATTTTGTGCCCGCCAAACGAAGGCTTGCACCTGAAGCAGGAGCTGAGCCCCCGTTTTGGTCTGAAGCAGCACCTCCGGCATCATGGCTACGGAGTGACCTGTCATACCGCGCCATCCATCACGAATATCGGTTGCTGCTCCGACTACTCGGTACGCAATATCGCTTCCGGCGATCTTGGCGGTGCGGTTTACATCAAATTCCCCGCGATAGCCATCGTATAGTCCGTATGATGCCGACACAGAACCTGCGTTGTGGAAAAACGGTTTCCGGGTGATTTGATTAATCGTTCCGCCAGGAACCCCGGCAGGAGCAAGAATCGCGTTTGGCCCTTTTACAATCTCGAGCCGCTCCACGAATACAGGATCAACATTGGCTTGAGCTCCCGAGTAGAATCCGTCGACTGTCTGCCCCTCGACTTGGAATCCACGGATGGTGGTCCGATCTAAGCCGTTCGGTATCGTTGATTCTGTGATTCCCGATGCGTAACGTGCGACGTCGAGGAGGCGCGTTGCGCCGATGTCGTCGAACGCTTCGCGGGTTATCACCGTTATACTTTGGGAGCTCGTAAACAAATTCGTTGCCACGCGGGTGCCTGATGCCGCTTCGGAAGTTGTGTACCGTCCGATCTGGTGGGCCGAGACAGCAAATGGGGTTAGTTGAAACACTTCATCGGTACCCGGAGGTGCACTCGTAGCAGATGTATCCGCTTGCGCAGATGTGCTGGGTATGTCCAACGCGGCGATGGCAAGCAGTGCCGCAAATACTCTAATATTACAGGATTTCAGTCTCATGGGTTTGTTTTTTTGCGTGATTTGGTTAGCAAAAGTGGGCTCAGGCTAGGTTGGGAACTGACGGCGGATGCGAGTCACAGCCGCAAGGGGGTGCGTTGGTGCAAGACGTCGAAGTGTGGCATAGGTAGGCGGGGTTTGCTGGCAACAAGCACCGAGCATTGCGGAAAGCTGACGACGCAACCCAGCTTGGCAATGCGTCGCGAGTGGCGCGCGCGCGCGTAAAATATTCAAAAACGCGCATACGCCATAGCGTACGAGGATGTATATACGATCAAGGCCCTTGTGCCTCTGCGATTTGTGCGACGTCATTTCACCCGAGCCAAGACACTCCTATGAAAATGACGAAGGTTCGCGGTCGGGTTTCAGCAGTGGGCACAGGCTGCCGAGCGGCACGCAGTGAGTACTGCCCGCGCATACGAAGCCACTTCGGCAAAAACGGGCGACAACCAAATTGAGCCGCTCTGATCTCGCGGGCGAATTAATACAGTTCTGCGCGATCACACGATCACATGCTGGCACCCGTCAGATTATAACTCTCGGTAGCGTCGTCCGTGCTCCTGATGTAGAGATTTTTTTGAATCTGTCGGGCGGCGATATTGAACGTAGATTTCCCGCCGCCACATCGTTGGCGTCTTGCCAATAAAATTCTTGAACGCGCGGCAAAAATTCGTCGCGCTCGAGAACCCCGCTTCTTCTGCAATTTTGGCGAGCTTCGCGTCGGACTCAGCCATTAGGTGCATCGCTTTGTCGAAGCGTATTTTGTCCACAATGCGTTTTGGTTTTTTTCTTTTAACCTTCCAGAATATCCGCCGCAATTGACTCGGCGACAGCGCGGCGACGCGCGCCGCCTCCGTGATCGAAGGCGATTCCCCAATATGATCCCGCAGCCACGCTTCTACAGCTGCTACCTTGCTCCAATGGACACCCACCAAGCTTGGGTGGTGGAGGTCTCGATTGTCTTTCAGCAACAACAGAGATAAATCCACTAGCGCGCGCTCTGTGTGGAGTTCGCTCACAATATGGGGAGTCCTGTAGTGGGGTTTTAAGCTCAGACCCAGTCGAACGAGCTGCCGCCGATCCTTCGGCGCGAGTTTGACACTCAAATACGACTGATCTCCTAAGGCGCGTTCGACCGCGCCTGGTACCGTACTGAAATGGACCACGACGACTTGGGAGTTCTGGCCTGGCTTACCGCGCCATCCGTGAATTACGCTGGGCGGAAATAGCCACAACGTATCAGCTCGCAGCTCCAGCGGTTCGGAGTCTACGGTGTAAGGCGCAAGCAGGCCTTTGACGACGGCCAAAAATTCCCAGTTTACGCGCGTGTGAGGCGGCATGGGATAATCACCGAATTCTCGTTCACCGAGTCCGAGGTACCGCAGCATCGGCTACGTCGAAGTCAGAATCGTGCGCCTCAGGCAAGTCGAATCACGGCATTAATGCCGAATGCTCGTTTCTGCATACTTGACGCGCGTAGTTGTGAGCCGGACCGCATTGCAGTGAGTTCGGCCTTTTGAAGGCTAGTCGTTGCTCCAACGCGAAACAGGGCGCAAGACGATCGTGGGGCGCACGTCAATTTCATATGATCATACCAGGTGCTTTCATCCGAACAACGTTCATCCTCTTAGTACTGGCGTTGCCGAATTTGGTTTCGGCAATGCCCTCCCGAGCAGCCACGCTGCCGCTTGTCGAGATGGCGCGCGATGATGATTTCGCTCTCATTCGCAATGGCATACCCGCTACTGTATGCGTTGATGCCGAGGCGAACCCCGCGGTCAGGCGGGTAGCGAGGGACTTGAGGGGAGATATGGACCGCGTCGCGGGCGCATCCGGCGCGGCGGTGCAGGATGTCCGCACAGCCACCGGTGAGGTAGTGCTGGTCGGTGTAGTGGGCGAAAGCTCCGCTATTGATCGTCTCGTCCGCTCCGGGCAACTGCACGTGGAGTCGGTGACCGGCCAATGGGAAGGCGCAGTCGTTGCGACGGTGGTCGAACCTTGGCCCGGTGTGCACAAAGCGCTGGTTGTGGCCGGGAGTGACCGCCGCGGTGCGATTTATGGCGCGTACTGGATTTCGGAAGCGCTGGGCGTCTCGCCGTGGTATTGGTGGGCCGATGTGCCCGTGCCCCATCGCGAGTTCGCCGCGCTGATCGGTGGAACCTACGAACTGCCGTCACCAAAAGTTCGATACCGCGGAATCTTCCTGAACGACGAAGACTGGACTCTGCGGCCTTGGGCGGCTCAAACCCACGAGCCGAAAACCGGGAATATCGGCCCAAAAACGTACGAGCGCATTTTCGAACTGCTGCTTCGATTGCGTGGCAACTTGCTGTGGCCTGCCATGCATCCCGGCACCCGCAACTTTAATTTCTACTCGGAAAACAAAACCCTCGCGGACGAATACGGCATTATAATGGGTTCGTCCCATGCCGAACCGATGCTCCGCGACAATGTTGACGAATGGGAACGCGACGGCACAGGCGAGTACAATTACCTCACAAACCGCTCTGCCGTCTTAAAATACTGGGAGGATCGCGTCCGCACGAATGGAAGTTTTGAAAATGTGTATACCGTCGGCATGCGAGGAATTCACGACAGCAGTATGGAAGGCGGCGGTACGATGGCGGAGCGGGCGGAGCGGCTGCGGCGCATCATCACCGATCAGCGTGAGCTTTTGCGGAAGGGCGTGGCACCTGACGTTACGAAGATTCCTCAGATGTTCTGTCCGTATAAGGAAGTGTTGGAGGTCTATGAAGCGGATCCGACGCTGGTACCCGACGACGTCACCCTGGTGTGGCCCGACGACAATTACGGTTACATCCAGCACCTTTCCACTCCGGCCGAACAGTCACGCTCCGGGGGAGCCGGCGTATATTATCATATCTCGTATTGGGGCGCCCCCTACGACTACCTCTGGCTGCCGTCGACTCCGCCGGCGTTGATTGGCGAGGAGATGACTAAAGCGTGGCGGCATGGCGCCTCACGAATCTGGGTCGTGAATGTTGGCGGCCTGAAGCCACGTGAATGGCAGACCGAATTTTTCCTGCGAACGGCCTGGAGCCCCGACGCGTGGGTGTCGGCCACTGGCCAACGCGATTACTTGCGAGCCAAAGCCGAGCGCGACTTTGGTGA
>JAYTWC010000499.1:0-4881 GCA_043743635.1 Verrucomicrobiota bacterium
ATGACGACCCGCGACGGCCGCGTGACGATCATGATGCCACACCCAGAACGCGTCTTCCGCACCGCCACCATGAGCTACCACCCCGCCGAGTGGGGCGAAGACAGCCCCTGGATGAAACTCTTCACCAACGCCCGGGCTTGGGTGGGATGAAACAACCAACTTTTTCTTGCTCAAACACGCCACCGAACCAGCTTTTCGCCATGCGCCCTAAAATCCTAGCCGTCGATGATTCCAAGGGCGTGCGAAACCTTGTTAATGGCGTGCTTTTCCCCTTCGACTGCGATGTCAGCGAAGCGTCCAACGGCTACAATGCCCTTTTCATGATGGAGAAGGCGCTGCCGGACTTGATCATTCTCGATATCAATATGCCCGTCATGGGTGGCGTGCAAATGCTCACCATGCTGAAATCCAAGCCGGAGCTTCAAGCGATTCCGGTCATCATGCTCGCCTCGCCCACCGACCATCCTGTGATGGATAAAATCAAACAGCTCGGCGTAAACAGCGTCCTGATGAAACCGTTTAACAAAGCATCGTTGCTCGAAATCGTCCAAAGCGTTCTCGTTTTGAAAGAGAAATAGGAAACCAGCGTGGGAAACGAAGACGCACCCAAGAACCGGGACGCCTTCGTTCTCTTTGTTACCTTCTGTTCAAATTCCGGAAGTTCTAGCGGCGTTCCTCTACGCGTTCTCGCCCGCCCCTGAAATTCCGTGGCCCTCAATATTCAGCCGAAACGCGCGAATTCGCCGATGAAGTTGTCCACGTTGCGGCCCGAAACCTGCACCTCGACGTCGCGTTGCAGCCAGTGGTTTTTCACCGTCATTTTCACCGTCACCCCCATGCGTTGAGCAAGTTTGACCATTTCCTTAGGCCGTTGCGTCTCCCAACGCCAGCACGTGAAACCGACACGAATCGGTCGTGCGCCTGAAGCCGCAGGAGCAACGGATGAAGACACCTTCTTTTTCATAACGGCTCCTATAAAGCTCAAAGCACGCCAACTCCGGTCAATGGCGTTCCATAAAAAGCATTCTTATGCTCCCGGTTAGCTCCGATTTCATTCCGCACCAAAATCCCAATGCCAAGCCTATCCCCGGCGATTAAGAATCCGTAACCCATCCCGCCCATTTCGTGTTATCTTAACAACATCTCCCATGAAAATCATCGGCATCTTTTTGCTCTGGTGTCTGCTGCTCGCGGTCTGTTGGCCGCTCGCCCTCCTCGCGATTCTGCTGGCGCCCCTCGTCTGGTTAATCGCGCTTCCCTTTCGGCTCCTCGGAGTCTGCGTAGGAGCAACGTTCTCCTTGATCAAAGCGTTGCTCTACCTGCCCGCACGCCTGCTCGGCGGACATGCGTCAATCTAGGTCCACCCGCCGAATCCATCCAATACCGCTAAAATAAAAAGGCCGCCGCAGCCGCCGTTTTCGCATAAGAGAAAAACGACTTGCTGACGACGGCCTGTTACCCAGTCACCTAGTTCGGCTGCGCTCAATCTTTACAGCCGCAATCCCCCTTGAGCTCGATATCGAGCGAGACTTTTTTCACGCAGACTTTGCTCACCTCGCCCGCATTCAAATCGAGACAGCGCAACAAATCCTGCGCCTTGTCGTTGCATTTGGTTGAGGAGCCGCCGCCACCGCCCACCGCTTTCGTACGCTCCGGATCGATCACATAGGTCATGCCACCGATCAGGATGCCGTCCAACCGAACTTCCATCAGGATGTCCCGGTCCGCCGCACTCAGCACATCTTGGGCGGAAAACTCCCGGCCTTCCTTCACCTGCATCACCATCTTCCGTTTTTCTTCCGGCTTTAGTTCGAACGAACCTTCGACACCGCTAAACGTAATACCCCAACCCGTGCGGGCCAGAAAATCCGGCAGACGCACCGTGACTTCCGCTTTTCCCGGAGTGCGGGATGGATTGCCCACGAGGAAGAAGCGCTCGTGCAGCGCGCGGATAAACTCCCGCGCACCACCACCGCCCGGAACGGGATACATGTTGCGCTGGCCGACGTTGTTGTCGTTGGGCACAAGGCGCCATTCCGCGATCGACTCACCGGCATTGAATTGGTCGATATTGGATGGATCCTGTGCGTTGCTCACAACCATCACCATGCAATCGTGGCCGTAGGCGTTGATATTGGGCGTCCACGTAAACGGCCCGACCGTCGTCGTCGCCGCGCTGTTGCCCGCGAGACTGGCGACCGCGAGACCGCCCGCCGGACTGAGTTCCGTAAAATCCGTCGGCCAGGTAAGGCCGGCGCCGGGCAGAGAGTGAAAACCACGAACATTGATGGATGTGGCTGTCGATGTGCCTCGGTTTTTTATTTTCACGTACGCATAGTTCGGCTGGCCGGTGATCGGCTCCTGATGACCCGGCAGGCCGTCCGCCGTATTGCGATTCCAGATCGAACCATTCGCCCAGTGCACGGGCTGATATTGATATTCGCCGCCGCGACCATCGTCGATGTAGAGATCCACAGCAGGTGGAGCACCGGCCGTAATAACCGGTGTAGGCGCACCAACCGGTTGGAACAAACCCTGTTTCTCGAAGGACCAACGAATGACTTTATTATATGCGCCACCATCGAGCCCTTCCGACGTCCAGTTGAGCAGGTCGACTGACATGAGCGCATTACATAGTCCTAGCGGATTGCTCGGGTTGGTTGCCGGGGTCAGCGTGCCGACGGCGCGCAGAACCAGATAGATCGCCGCCCGCGAGGCAAAGATTCGTCGGGCTTGATCGGTCGAGTCACCACCGATCGACCGGTAAATGCGAAACAACGTCGTGCAAAGAATCTGCTCGCTGCTGTAGCCGCCAACATCGTTCGTACCACCCCAACCCCAGCCTGCGGCCACCGAACGGTCGTGCCGACGTCCGATGAAATTTACCCAAGGAAACGTCTCGAACCGATCAGCCATCAGCGAAAAGGGATCGTTCAGGATAGCACCGAAACTATCGCCAGCACTATGCGCAAAACCGAAGTTCGCCGAATTCACGTGGTCATACAAAATTCCATGCCCACCGAGTTCATGCAACACGACGCGCCAGTCGGCCGCGATGCCGATTGGGTTGGCGGTGTCGCCGAGATCGGCCAGTTCGAAATCGACATTGGCGATGCCACCGGCGCCGTTGCCGGAGCAGGAGGCGTTGCGCTCTATCCCATCAACACTCCCGAAGCGCCCCCGGTGATCGACCGGAATCGGAAAGGTCGTGCCATCAAAATACGTCGCACGCGGAAAACCTAGCTCCTCCACCAACCGGAAAAACCGGTCACAGTGATAATACGCATTCACCGCGATGAAATTATTGGTGCGTGAACCGAAGTTAAAGTCGGTGCCAAGTGGTTCGGTCGGCGGTGCCGCTGTCGCGAGTTCGAAGTCTTGAACCCGGATGAATTCCCCTGTCAACGCCTGGTTGGCCGCTGGAGCCGGCGGCGTCAGCCCGGGCAAAACCACCGAGGAGCGCAACGGGTTCAACGTGGCCGCCGTAGCGGTCGGTGCGTTGGCGGCATTGCCCGTGGCCGTCAGTGGATCACGATTAAAGACCATGCCGCTAACGTTGTCCGTGAGGCAACGCAGATAGAGCACCGAATCGGTCTCCACCTCTAACAACGCCACCCAGTTCATCGAGCGCAGACCAGCCGGCGCGTAAGCAAACACTACTTCCGCTACGAGATAGTATTGCCCCTGCTTGATGCGCTTATCCACCTCCGGCAGGGAAATCGTGGGATGAACGTCTTCAGAAACATCGATCTTCTTTCCGATTTTTGGATCATTCGATGTTTCCCGCGCCATTCGCTGTTCAGGATCAAATTGATAGAGGAAAAAGCGACCCGCCTTGAAAGCCGGTGTATCGACGCGTGCAGCAGCCTTTTTGGCAGCTTTGCCTCCGGTGGCCGGACGCAGAGCAAGTTTGTTAACGAGAAATTCAACACTCGCCAACGATGACGTCACGCCTTCAACGCCGGAGGCCGCATTGATCTTCACTTGATTAAACAGCTGCTTGTACTGATCGATTTTCTTATCCGAAGGCAGGCCAGCCTTGCCAACATTCTGACTGGTGTTGACGGAGAATAGGACACGGTTCGGGTTATGCTTCACCGTCACCGTAAGTCCCGCATTCCACACCGGTACGTTGTTAACGGTCTGCCAATAGCCAAGCGTCGTGGCGTCGAAAAACGTCTTCTCCTCGCTCAAGCGATACTCCAATCCCTGCTCACGCGGATTTAGAAAATCCACACTCTGGTGAAGATTCTGTAACGCCGCGTGATCGAGCTGAAACGTGTCAGCCACCGACCGCAGGTAAGTCTCTGCTGCCCGACGCGGGACGCGCTCGGTACTGGGCCACATATAATGCCGGTGATCGATGCCGCGAATGCTTTCGTTTTCTTCGGTCAGGAACGCTTTCAATGTCGAATCGTATTTTGAATTCATTTGTCGAGTTGTGGTAGTTATTGTTCTGACTCCCTTCTGTTCCACCAAGTCAGTCACACGCTGGCACTGTAACGTTCATGAAAGACATCGGGGCCTCATCATGAATTACAGGAAACCCAACGCCGCGTTACACAAATTCTAATGATCCTCAGAAATATTGCTTATGCACACCTTCTGCAAATCCCGCCGCCTAACTCAAGAATCGCGCAACCGAATTTGTTACCGCTGATCAAAAAGAGCGGCCATGCTGAAACGAACTATATTTTAGCACTAATTTTAGTCAAAGATCGGCTAAAGCCCGTTGGGTTACACACATGCCTTGACCGAGTAACCTGACCGATACTGGATGATGCAGCGTCGGGAGCCCCCGGCTTCATTACCCATGAAAAACCGAACTATCGGCCATTGCATAATTCTGCATGCCTGCGCCACTGGCCTTCTTGTCCTCGC
>JAYTWC010000500.1:0-2539 GCA_043743635.1 Verrucomicrobiota bacterium
AACGCGTCTGGATTGGTGGGGTTGATCTTGAGGCGGCCTGGTTCAGTGAGGTCAGCCTGGTGTTGGCGTTCGTCGATGACGAAGAAGAGTTCTTCCTTGAGGCGGTAGAGTTCCTCTTTGTTGAAATCGCTATTCATCTCCGTCTCAGTCTTGTCGAGGAGCTTGCGCCATTCGGGCGTTTCCTGGAGTCGGAGGAGTTGCTTATTTTTCGGGTGGCCCATCTTCACCTGCAGCATCTTGAGGGCGGCGGTGCGTTTCTCGTCGGGCGTGGCGTTGGGCTTCTCGAACAATTCCTTCGCTTCGGTGATCAGACGGTTGCAGAGACGAGTCTGGTCGTTGACGAGGTGATCAACGATGGGTTTGAGCCGCGTGTAGGGCTGCTCGCGTTCGATCGGAGCGGGGCCGGAAATAATCAGCGGCGTGCGTGCTTCGTCGACAAGGATGGAGTCGATTTCGTCCACGATGCAGTACCAGTGGTCACGTTGAACCTGGTCTTCTTTACGCGTCGCCATGCCGTTGTCGCGGAGGTAGTCGAAGCCAAATTCGCTGGCGGTGCCGTAAGTGATGTCACGATTGTACATCTCGCGGCGAACGTCGGAGGCCATCTGCTGTTGGATACAGCCAACGGTTAGACCGAGGAAATTATAGAGATGGCCCATCCACTCGGAGTCACGGCGAGCGAGGTAGTCGTTGACGGTGACAAGCTGGGCGTTGCGACTATTGAGGGCGTTGAGATAAAGCGGAAGCGTGGCGACGAGGGTTTTGCCTTCGCCGGTGGCCATTTCGGCGATGCGGCCTTCGTGCAGGCAAATACCGCCGATGAGCTGCACGTCAAAGTGCACCATGTTCCACTCGAGCTCGTGTTCGCAAACGACCACCTTGCGGCCAACGAGGCGACGGGCGGCATTTTTTACCACGGCAAAAGCCTCAGGCAAAATCTGGTCAAGCGTTTCACCGGCCGTCACGCGGGCACGGAACTCGTCGGTCTTGGCGCGAAGCTCGTCGTCGGTGAGCGACTGGTAAGTGAGTTCCAGCTCGTTTATACGCACGACGATGGGCCGGCATTTTGCCAAAAACTTCTTATAGTGGCGGCCCGAAAACCGTTTGAGCAGGAAAGAGATCATGAAAAAGAGCTCAAAGCTGTAGCTGGTGCGTCGATCTTGGCAAACGACAAATCACAGCGACACGGCAACGTTTCCCAAGCGGTTTTCCGCAAACCAATCCGCTTTTGACACAATCAGGCATGAGTCCTGCATTATATCCATTCATACCAAATCCTTTTTCTTAACTCCATGGTCGATACTCCTGCCTCTTCTCCTGCCGCTAAAAACGGCGCCGGTCACGGCATCTTCAAGCCCTACGAGACCAATAAGTTTTTCGACGAGATGCTCGCCTCCGACGGCAGCATCCGCCCGCATTACCAGCGTTTTCTAGAACATTTCAGCGACCTGAAGCCCGAAGAATTCGAGGCCAAACGCCACGCCGTCGACATGGCTTTCCTTCGCCAGGGCATCACGTTCAACGTCTATGGCGACGCCCAGGGCACCGAACGCGTTTTCCCGTTCGACCTCATGCCGCGCATCATTCCCGCCGCAGAATGGGAATATCTCGAAAAAGGTCTCATCCAGCGCATCACCGCGCTGAACATGTTCCTGCACGATATTTACCACGAACAGCACATTCTCAAAGACGGCACGATCCCCGCGCACTACGTTCTTTCAGCAAAACATTTTCGCCGCGAATTTGTTAACTTCGAGGTCCCGAAAAATATCTACATTCACATCTGCGGCACCGACATCATCCGCGATGCAAAAGGCCAGTACCTCGTGCTCGAGGACAACGGCCGCTGCCCGTCCGGCGTCAGCTACGTGCTCGAAAATCGCCGCGCACTCAAACGCACCTTTACGGACAACTTCGAGTCGATGGGCGTTCGTTCGGTCGAACACTACCCAACCGAACTCCACAAACTCCTCGAATACGTCGCGCCCGCCGGCGTCTCCGAACCCAACGTCGTGCTCCTCACGCCCGGCGCCTACAACTCCGCCTACTTCGAACACACCTACCTCGCCCGCCAGATGGGCATCGAGATCGTCGAAGGCCGCGACCTCCTCGTGCGCGACCAGCGTGTCTACATGCGCACCACCAAAGGGCTGCGCCAGGTCCACGTCATCTACCGCCGCATCGACGATGATTTTCTCGACCCCACCGTTTTCCGCAAGGATTCCGCCCTTGGTGTGCCTGGACTAGTTGGAGCCTACCGCGCCGGCAATGTATCGCTCGCCAACTCCATCGGCACCGGCGTCGCCGACGACAAAGTCATCTATTATTTCGTGCCGAAGATGATCAAGTATTATCTCGGTGAGGACCCGATCATTCCCAACGTCCCAACCTACCTCGCCAACGAAGAAGCTGACCGCAAGTACATCGTCGAACACATCGAAGAACTCGTCGTCAAAGCCGCCAACGAAGCCGGCGGTTACGGCATGCTGATGGGCCCGCATTCCACCGCTGCCGAGTGCGAAGAATTCCGCAAACGCGT
>JAYTWC010000501.1:0-11965 GCA_043743635.1 Verrucomicrobiota bacterium
TTTCAGGACCTGATTCTGTTCGGTGTTGAGCGCTTTTTTAAACGTCAACGCCTGCTGGGTCTCAATCGCCTGAGCGGACGACGATATTGATGAGATTTCCATGTGGGAAGGATAGCACTCGTAGAAAACCGTACCATAGGGTCTATGCCTTATTTACAGCTCCGCATTTTAACACGGCTAGGCTAGGTTGTTCCTCTCGCGCAGTTGACCGCAGGCCGCATCGATGTCGCGACCCCGAGAACGCCGAAAGTGCGCAACAACATTGGCTTTACGTAGCGTGGACACGAATATTTCGGCCGTCTTCTCCGTGGTGGGTTCATAACAGATTCCGCGCAGGCTCTGGCCGGTTGGATTGTAGCGTAACAGATTTACGTGCATGCGGCGTGCCGCGATCAGGGCTCCTAGCTGCCGCGCCTGCTCGGGTGAATCATTCACATTTTTAAGCAGGCAATACTGAATAGTGACGGGTCGGCCGGTCTTTGCTTGGTAGCGATCGGCTGCGGCGAGAATCTCTTCCACACCAAAACGTTTTCCTACCGGTAAAAGGCGTTCACGCGTGGCGTCGTCCGGTGCGTGCAACGACACGGCGAGATGCACATTCAGGTTGGCAGCGGCGAGTGCGTCGATGCCGGGCACGATGCCGACGGTCGAAACAGTGATCTGTCGCCAGCCAAGGGCACCGAGTTTGTTGTCGGCGATGCGGCGTATAGCCTCGAGTACGTTGTCGAGGTTCAGCATGGGTTCGCCCATGCCCATGAAGACGACGGTCTGGAGCCGGCGATTGACCGCGAGTGATTCGCGACGTAGCGCGAGGAATTGCTCAACCATTTCACCGGCGGTAAGATTTCGCTCGAAGCCGGTTTTGGTCGTGGCGCAAAAATCGCAACCCATTGCACACCCAACCTGCGACGAGAGACAACCCGCCGCGCGATCGTCGCGGTAGTCGGGCATGAGCACGGTCTCGACGGTGCGGCCATCGGCCATGCGCAGCAGCAATTTCGCAGTGCCGTCGTCGGCGATTTGGCGTACCGCGAGTTGGCTAAGCGGTTGGGCTTCGCTCTGGATTTTTTCTTGCAGCTGCTCGGGCAGTCGCAGTTTTTCCCAGTCGATCTCGGTGCCTGCGTAGTGGGCGCGCAAAATTCTGCCAGCGTGCGAGGGCTTGTAACCCCAAGCGACGAGCTGGGCTTCTAGAGTGGCGATAGTGTGATCAGCGAGAGCGAACACGGGCGGATCAACGCAGTGTTTTGCTGCGTTGCCAAGCCGGAGGTGTGCCCGCGGGCTTTATGACTGTCCCGTAAGAGTGAGGAAGTTTCGGGTAGCCTCTGAGCCGTACTCGTCGCATTTCGTTTTCATGCGCTTTCAATTACCCTGTTTCCGTCGCAGCTGGATCGCCGTGTTGATTTTTCTGCTGCTGGTGCTGGAGCTGTCCGCTGAAAAGTCCTTGGGCGGGCTTCGGAGTCCTAACGAACGTATTCATGTTGTTTTCTTGCTCAACGCCGCGGGTGAGCCCGGGTATTCTGTCACCCTTGATGAGAAGACTGTCTTGCAATCTTCGAAGCTAGGCCTCGTGCGCGATGACGCGGATTTCACCCGTGGCCTGAAGCTCGTCTCGTGCGGCAAGATCGAGCCGGTGAAGGACCAGTACGAAATCCTCACAGCCAAACGCCGCGTGAACACCTACGCCGCCAATCGCGAGGTGATCCATCTCACCGCTGCGACCGGTCAACCGATGGACATTATTTTCCAGGTGTCCAACGACGGATTCGCGTTTCGCTATTATTTTCCAGAGGACGTAAAATCGTCTGGCATACGCAAGCTGGGCGAGGAGCGCTCGTCATTTCGTTTTCTGCCGGGCACCAAAGCCTGGCTGCAACCGATGTCCGTAGCTAAAACCGGTTGGAAGCGGGTGCACCCTTCCTACGAGGAGTATTATGAGAAAGATATTCCGGTCGGTACGCCCTCGAAGCTGGCTGGCTGGGTTTATCCGGCGCTGTTCCGTTCGGGCGATGTCTGGTTGTTGGTAAGCGAAGGTTCGTTGCCACGCAACTATTGCGGCACGCGTTTACGCAGCGAATCGCCTGATGGCGAATACTTCGTCGGCTTTCCGGATGCGCGTGAAAATTTCCCGGGCGGCGGCGTGAATCCCGAGTCAAAGCTGCCCTGGCTCACGCCTTGGCGCTTGGTGGTAATTGGAGACTTACAGACGATCGCGGAGTCCACGCTCGGCATTGATCTGGCCGACAAGCCTGCGGCCTTGCCGGCGGTTGCGCCGCGTCCGGGTAAGGCATCCTGGAGTTGGCCGTTGCTCGGCGACGACCAGACGACTTACGAGGTGCAGAAGAAGTTTATCGATTATGCGGCGGAGATGAAATGGCGTTACTGCCTCATCGACTCGATGTGGGACGTGCAGATCGGGCACGAGAAAATGAAGGAGTTAATCGACTACGCGCGCAGTAAAAACGTCGGCATTTTGCTTTGGTATAATTCGAACGGCGAGTGGAACGACGCCCCGCAGACGCCGCGCCACCGCATGCTCACGCATGAGAGCCGTATCCAGGAGTTTGATGCGCTTAAGGAGATGGGCGTGGCGGGCCTCAAGATCGATTTCTTCGGCGGCGATGGCCAGTCGATGATCAACTACTATCACGATATTTTGCAGGACGCCGCGCCATACGGTTTCATGATCAATTTCCATGGTGCGACGCTCCCGCGTGGCTGGCAGCGCACGTATCCGCATTTGATGACGATGGAGGCAATCAAGGGTCTAGAATTTATCACCTTCGAACAGAAGAACGCCGACGAGGAGCCGATGCACGGGACGATGCTGCCGTTCACGCGAAACGTTTTCGATCCGATGGATTTCACGCCGATGATGCTCGACCGCATCAACCGTATCCAGCGGCGCACGACGAGCGGGTTTGAACTGGCGCTGTCGGTGTTGTTCACCTCGGGCATTCAGCATTACGCCGAGATTCCGGACGGCATGGCCAAAATGCCCGAGTACGTGCGCGAGTTTTTGCGCGACGTGCCGGAGTCGTGGGAAGACGTGCGTTTCCTCGACGGCTTCCCGGGGAAATTCGTCGTGCTGGCCCGGCAGGGCGGCGGACGCTGGTACATCGCCGGCATCAACGGAGAGAAAGAGACTAAAACCCTCACGCTCGACCTGAGCCGTCTCGGCAAAATCGGAACGCAAGGCACGCTGATCGGCGACGGTGTCGGCGCCGAGCATTTGTTTTTCAAGGACACTGTTCAACTCGGAACCGACAAAAAACTCCAGGTCACACTGCCGGCCAACGGTGGCTTTGTGTTGTTGCTGGAGTGAGTCATGAAATGGAGGGCGGGCCGCCGTGCCCGCCGTTCCGACTGCGGTAAGGTCAGGGTTTTGCGGTCGCAGCTTCGGCCTTGGCTTTTGCGCGGAAACCTTCGGCGGCCTTTTTCAGGTCGTAAGCCGGGTAGGCCTCGGTCCGAAAGATTTTCCACGCGGCGCGCTCCACGGCCAGATTGACCTCGCGCAAGCGAGCAGGTGGCACGCGCAAAGTGACGACTTGGCCGACCCCCATCACGACGTACCAGGATTCGATCTCGATGCCATCGGGCGGGAATTCAGACCAGAATTTATTCTCCTTCATCACCTGTTGAATCTCGGCGAGGTTGCGTGATTGATCATGACGCAGGATGAAATGCACCAGTACATAATCCGAGGGCGCGGTGACGGATGGAGTGGTGGTAGTGGCTTGGCTGGCAGGTAAAGGCTCGGCTGCGAAAACCGGGGAAAGAAAGGCGAGGGAAAGTAGGACAATGAGGGAGGAGCGCATGGTTTTAAATCAAACTAGGTCACGTGTCCGCGTCAAAGCTTCTCGCGCGCTGATCTCCTGTTTATTTGCGCGTCGAGGAATCACCAGCCGCGATCGCAGGGATATTCACCGTAGGGATAGTA
The DNA here is from genome assembly GCA_043743635.1 of Verrucomicrobiota bacterium. Lineage (GTDB taxonomy): Bacteria > Verrucomicrobiota > Verrucomicrobiia > Opitutales > Opitutaceae > JADKHC01. Next base: position 3,938 of record JAYTWC010000501.1, read on the forward strand.
TAATCCTTTTCCGCGGAACTGAGAGAGTCCGAGTGTGAAGGAAGATTTTCCGCTCGGGTCTGTCACGGTGGTCACCATCGAGGCACCGATACCCTCGCGGCCGCCGCTGCCCCACATGTAGGCTAGGGTGACTTCGCCGTGCACCTGCATTTTACGTGGAGTGATTTCCACCCAATCGGACGACGGTGCGGTTGTTGCGGGCTGGGTAATTGTTGGGCCGATAGGAGCTGGTTTGGTCGCGAGGGCTGCGGCTATGAGGGCATCGAGGCGGACGAGCTCAGGCGTCATGAGCCGGTCGAGGCCGGCCTCCTTGCGTTGCTGCGGTGAGCGGCGATGGGTGAAGGTTGTGGAAAACGCCGGTGTGTCGCCTTGGTGGGCGACGGAAATTTCGCGGGTGATCTGGGCGTCGAGGGAAGTGATTTGCTCAGGCGTGAGCTTGGCGAGACCGAGGGCCGTCTTGTTTTCCTCGGTGAGGTTGGCGGTGAAGCTGGTGGTTTCGGCGCGCGCGATGGCTGAGGAGAGCAGGACGAGGGCGAGGAAACCAAGGATGAAAGCGAGGAGGCGGCCGGTGGGTTTCATCTGGAGTGAGATTGTGGACGAAGGCAGGATGTTCCGCGAGACTGGAATCGCGGCGGTGGGCTGGTCTTGGGCGGAATGTGATAAATACAGATTGTTCAAGGAATGAATGGAATTAATAGGCAGAAGCCGTGGTGCTAATAGGTGGTTCTGTAAAAGAAGCGTACTCCTAGGAGTTGGTTTTGTGTGCCTAATGTAAGCCCTGCCCGCGCATGTAGGGGTTCGCCTGAATCTTTGGTGCAGGAAGTGTAAACGGGTGGTAATTATGCTTCTTGCAATTGGTTGTAGGGTTGACGCACGGACACGTGTCGGCAGGGTCGCGAGCTTTTGTATTCAGCACACCAGCTGAGTTCTTTGTTCCCGTAGCGATACCCATGCAAAACACCACCACACCTGCGCGCCACCACGCGTTTTTCTCCAATCTGCTAAAGAGCCTCTTTATGATGACCCTCGGCTTGTGCCTCGCCGCGTCCGCTTGGGCGCAGACGACGATCACTCCCGCGACGAAGGAGGTGGGCAACGGGCGGGTGGCCTATCAGCTCACGATTGACTCCTCCACGAACAGCTGGAACGTCGCCTCGTCGGCGGCCTGGCTGACGGTTTCCGCAGCGAGCGGTTCCGCCCAGGGAAACATCCAGGTCATCGCCGCACCTAATACAACGGGTGCCGATCGCTCGGCGACGATCACGATCGATGGCGTGGTGCACACGCTCACGCAGCGCGCGGCGGGCTCGGGCTTGCAGGAGCTCTATGCTTTCGGCACGGACGCCTATGGCGATCTGGGCTTGGGAACTTTGCAGTACCTTACCCGTTTTTCCCAAGTGAACACGGCGGTAAAGTCGGCCTCGATCTATCAATTTCACAGTATGGTTGTGAAAACCGACGGCAGTCTCTGGGCGGTGGGGAAAAATACGTTTGGCACTCTGGGTGATGGCACGAGCATCAACAGGTCAACTCCCGTGCAAATCGCCGCCAGCGGAGTGGATACGGTGGCCGTGGGTGGTTATTTCAGCCTGATCCTGAATACCGATGGCAGTCTCTGGTGCGTGGGCTCATTCGGCAGCACCAGCCCAACCCAGCCGTTGGCGACCAGTGTGCGTTCGATGGCGGCGGGCAACAGGCACTTCTTGTTCGTGAAAACCGATGGCAGCCTCTGGGCCATGGGCTACAACAACTATGGTGCATTGGGCACTCCCACGACGGCGGATCAACTGAGCGCGCCCGTCCAGATTCTGGCCAGCGGCGTGCAGTCGGTCTCTGCCGGTGACTCCCACAGCATGTTCGTGAAAACCGACGGCAGTCTCTGGGGTATGGGCAAGAACTACTATGGCCAGCTCGGTGATGGCACGACCACGGATCGAGACACCGGGCCGGTGCAGATTCTGGCCAGCGGCGTGCGATCGGTTTCTGCCGGAGGCTCTCACAGCTTGATCGTGAAGACGGATGACAGTCTCTGGGGCATGGGTTACAACTACGGCACGCTTGGCGATGGCACGACCACGAATCGAACCACCGGCCCTGTGCAGATTTTGGCGAGCGGCGTTTCGTCGGCTGCTGCCGGTGGTTCTCACAGTATGATCATAAAGACGGATGGCAGTCTCTGGGCCACCGGCCAAAATTCCTATGGTCAGTTGGGCGATGGCACGACCACCCTCCGCACTAGTTTCGCCCAGGTTATTGCGAGCGGGGTCCAGTCCGTTTCAGCCGGTTATTCGCAGAACATGGTTGTCAAAACCGATGGCACTCTCTGGGTCTGCGGCACCAATGATTACAGCCAACTGGGCAACGGCAAACCGATGTACCGCACCACGCCTATCCAGCTGATGTCGGGCGCCGTCAGTTCCGTTGTCCCTTCGGATTATCACACCATGATCCTCAAGGCTGACGGCAGCCTCTGGGGCACGGGTTATAACCTTACCGGCCAGCTTGGCGATGGTACCCTTCTCAATCGCTCTTCACTCGTGCAGAGTGTAGCCAGTGGAGTTCAGGAAGCGACGGCTGGGCAGTATTTCAGCCTCTTCAAAAAGTCTGACGGCAGCCTGTGGGGCATGGGCGAAAATTGGCAGGGCGTGTTGGGTTTTGCTGCGTCCGGGTATTATAAAACTCCCACGCAAAGTTTGACGAGCGGTGTTCAGACCATCGTGGCTGGCTCCTCCCATAGCTTGATCGTGAAAACCGACGGCAGTCTCTGGGGCTGCGGCTATAATTCGTCTGGCGCACTCGGCGATGGCACCACCACGACGCCCCCGACGCCGGTGCAAACCATCGCCAGCGGCGTGCAGGCCGTGGCAGCGGGCCAGTACCATAGCATCGTCTTGAAGACCGATGGCAGCGTCTGGGGCATGGGATACAATAACTCCGGCCAGTTAGGCGATGGCACCACGACCGATCGCCCCTCGCCGGTGCAGATCATGGCCAGCGGAGCCCAAGCCATCGCGGCCGACGCGGCTAACAGCATGATCCTCAAAACCGACGGCAGCCTCTGGATGATGGGCACGGTGAAAGGCGGTAGTACTCCGACGCAGATCGTCGCCAGCGGTGTGACGGCGATCGCTGCAGGCTCCAACCACGCGCTCTTCCTTAAGACCGGAGGCGGTCTCTTCGTTCTGGGCTCCAATGGCAGCGGCCAGCTGGGCGATGGTACGACCACCGCGCGTACCACTCCGATCAAAATCGCCAACAACATCCAACGCATCTACGCGGGTGGCCCGCACAGCTTCATCGTCGGCAGCGGCGACATCTCCATCACGCCCCCCGTCGTGACCAGCGCTGCCACGGCCTCTGGCACGGTCGGCATCGCCTTCAGCTACCAGATCATCGGCACAAATTCGCCGACCAGTTTCAGCGCCAGCGGATTGCCCACGGGCCTCAGCGTGAACGCCGCGACCGGCCTCATCTCGGGCACGCCGACCCAGGCAGGCACTTTTGCAGTCACGATCACCGTCATTAACGACGATGGCTCTGGCTCCGCCACGTTGACACTCACCCTCGCCAAAGGCACGTCGACCATCACCTGGACCGCGCCCGTCACGATCACGTACGGCACCGCCTTGAGCGCCACACAACTAAATGCCACCGCCAACGTCGCCGGTACGTTTACTTACACTCCAGCCGCTGGTACGGTGCTCAACGCCGGTGCTAACCAGACGCTGAGCGCGACCTTTACGCCGACGTCCACCGCCAACTACAACAACGCCTCTAGCTCGACCACGATCACGGTTAACAAAGCCGCTGCGACGGTTGCCTTGAGTAATCTCATCGTTGCTTACACCGGCGCCGCGAGAACCGCCACGGTCACGACCACGCCCGTCGGACTCACGGTCGCCACGACCTAAGCAGGCGGTGCAACGGCACCGTCCGCCGCAGGCACCTATGCCGTCGTAACCACGATCACTGACACGAATTACACGACAGGTACAGCGAATGGTCTGTTCATTATCGACGGCACCGCGCCGACCTTGCCGACCAACCTCGCCGGCGTCTCCAACTCGTCCACCACGGTGAACCTCACCTGGACCGCCTCGACCGACAACGTCGCCGTCGCCGGCTACCGCGTTTACCGTGGCGGCACCCTCGTCGGCTCACCCACGACCAACAGCTACACCGACACCGGCCTCACCACGGCCACGAGCTACAGCTACACCGTCGCGGCCGCCGACACGGCGGGCAATCTCTCCGCGCAAACCGCCGCCGTAAACGTCACCACGCAGCTCAGCGGCGCGCAGACTCGCAACGTCACCAACGCCGCGACGCTCACCACCGCCCTCGGTGAAATGCGCGACAACCCGGAAGCCATCTTCACGATCAACCTCGCCGGCGGCACCTACACGCTCGGTGCCACGGCTCTGCCGAACTTGGTAAAAGATACCAAGATCCAGGGCCCGACCAGCGGCACTGCCGCGACCATCGACGGCACGGCGCAGACCGGCAAAGTCATCTTCAAGGTGACCGGCACCAACGTGACCATCGCCAACGTCAAGTTCACTAATGGCACCGCCGCCTTGATCCAGTCCACCGCCACCAACGGTACGTTCAAGAACTGCATCGTCATCGGCAACACCGACAATCCCGCCGTCGAAGGCATCGGCTGCTCCGGCTGGACCATCACCGGCAACGGCATCAGCGCCATCACCAGCTCTGTTGCCACCGCCGATCCGGCGATCTTCTTCTACGCCGGCGCCACCACGACCACCATCACCAACAACATCATCGTGGGTTGTGATGTAGGTATTGGTTACGGCACAGGCGCGGCCGACAGCGTGGGCGGCGGCACGATCCGCAACAACATGATCTCCGACACCCGCACGACCGGCTACGCCGGCCCTGGCATCAAGATCGAATCCAACACCGGCACCGCGACCGTCGTGGACAACAACACCGTTTATCAAGCCGGTGCCAACACCAACGCCATCGAGTACAACAACTGTACGGTGGCGCTCAGCGTGCGAAACAACCTCGTTGCAAAACTAATTACTGGAACCAACAGCACGGCTCCCACGCTCGCCACGTGGTTCGTGGCCCCGGCAAGCGGCGATTTGCATCTCGCATCCGCCGTCTCGGGCGTGGTCGATTCCGGCACGGCGATCGCTGGCTTCATCGTTGATATCGACGGTGACAGCCGTCCGCTAAACAGCGGATACGAAATCTGCGCCGACGAATACTACGTCGCTCCCGCTCCGACACCCGCTCCGGCCCCCGCTCAAAGCGGCGGCGGCGGTGGCGGCGGCGCGCCGAGCCTTTGGTTCTTTTCTGCGGTTTTGGTTATGGGTGCCACGCGTCGTTTCTACCGCAGGTAAGTTCTCGTTTGAACGCGAAATAGCCCGAGGCCCCGGAGTTCGCTCCGGGGCTTCTTTGCTTGTCGTATTCGGGGCGCGCTTCTATCGAATCATCTCATGCATTTCCCCCGTTCTCTTCTTCGGCTTGCTTCGCTATGGCTGACGCTTGTTAGCCTCGCCCTGACCGCCCACGCGCAGGACGCCGCGACCGTAAAAACTCTTGGGTTTTCGCCCGAGCGACTGCAACGCCTCGACGCCGTCATGCAGGAGAGCGTCGCCAAGCACGAGATCGCCGGTGGCATCATGGTCATCGTGCGCAACGGACAGACCGTGAAACTCCAAGCCTACGGCATGCAGGATATCGACGCAGGCAAAGCGATGCCGACCGACGCGATTTTCCGCATCGCCTCGATGAGCAAGGCCGTGACGACCGTCGCGGTGATGATGCTCTACGAGGAAGGCCGTTTCCTGCTGCACGATCCTGTTTCCAAATACATCCCCGCGTTCGCCAACTCCGTCGTTGCCGTGCCTCCGCCAGCTGGTTCGGCACCGGATGTGAAGTACGTCACCGTGCCCGCGAAACGCCCGATCCAGATCCGTGATTTGCTCACGCATACGGCCGGTTTGACCTATGGCGATGGCCTTGCGGTCGATGATTATAAGAAGGCGAACCTTTACTGGTGGTACTTCGCCAATCACGACGAAACGATTGGCGACGCCATCAACCGCCTCGCGAAACTGCCGCTGCACGGTCAGCCCGGCGAAGCGTGGCAATACGGTTTCTCCACCGATGTACTCGGTTACCTGGTAGAAGTTGTTTCGGGTATGCCGCTCGACCGTTTCATCGAGGAACGCATTTGCCGCCCGCTGAAAATGAAGGACACCTGCTTCTTCCTTCCTCCCGAAAAGGCGGATCGTCTCGCGCCGGTCTATGGCATCGAAGGCGGCAAGCTCGTGCTCAAGGAAACCTCCGCGAAGACCGACTATATTCAGGGGCCGCGCAAATGTTTCTCCGGCGGTGCCGGACTACTCTCCACCGCCAATGACTACGGCCGCTTGCTCCAGATGCTGCTCAACGGCGGCGAACTCGACGGCGTGCGTCTGCTCGGCCCGAAGACGGTTGAGCTCATGCACCAGAATCATCTCGGCGACAAATACCGCCGTGACACCACCGGCTTTGGCCTCGGTTTTTGGGTGAATGGCGACCTCGGCTACTACGGTGAACTCGGCAGCGAGGGCGCCTACGGCTGGGGCAGCGCGTACTACCCGCAGTACCTCGTCGATCCCAAGGAAAAGCTCGTGGCGTTTTTCATGACGCAACTTCTTCCGGCAGGAAATTGCACACTCAATCAACGCTTCAAAGTACTCACTTATCAGGCGCTGATCAAGTAACACACCGATCGAGTCGACGTGATTAGGACTTTCGTCTGGGTCGGAAAGTTCATCTCACTTCAGAATTAACCAACCGCGATGATCCTGAAGTGAGGAGCAGATCCTTTATCCTCGCCGGATTTCCGAGCCATGGAAGCGGATCTGGATGCGGTAGACTTTTTTGATGCGGCATTTGATCATACCGGTGGTGAGGTCGACTTGTTCCGGTACTTCGATGCGGTGTAAGTCGACCGCAGCATGGAATCCGCGCTCGGAAAAAATATCGATCAACATTGCCAGCGCGAGCGAGTCTTCGAGCGTGGTGTCCTCGGTATTGACAAGGGCGACGCCGGATATCGCGTGCCGGAGCACGATGGGCATGATCTTTTTCTCGATGAAAACGGCGACCCTGCTGAGAAGTTCGGGATGTTCGAACTGATAGCTATCGAGTCGGCGCACGAGATCCTGGCGGGCGTGGACAACGATTTCGCTGGCGACAGGCAGATTGCGAAGGATGTCGTGCGTACGCGGATCGAGTTCCAGCGAGCTTTGGTACTGGAGCTCCTGCAGGATGTTTTGCTCCACCTCGGCGAACGAGCCTTCTGCGTTGATGAAGTGGTAATAGAAAATTTCCTTCAACGATTGGAGGGCGGCCCAGGTTTGTTCCTTGAAGACCCGGTAGCGACGTTGCGCCAGCGCTTCGTCGTAGTCGGTGGGGCGGATTTCCTGAACTTCGCCGATGCCGGTGCGCTTCACTTCGTCGTTGTGTGCGCGGATTTCGCGGCCGCGTTTGAGCTGGCGGGCCACGCTCTCACGCTCATCGACGAAGAGCACCATGATGTGGACGGTCGGCTGGCGGAAATGAATGCTGAGCGGGCTCTGATAAAACTCGCGTCGCAGTTGGTGCATGCGGTCGACGAGCAGTTTCAAGCATTCCACCTGGACCTTGGTTCGGGGAAAGCCATCAAGAATGACGCCGTCGCGATATTCGGGGCGCAGGAGGTGGCGGAGTAAAATGCTGACGACTTCGCGATCACCGACCATACCGCCAGAGTCTTTGATGCGCCGAGCTTCAGGCGAGTCGAGCAACGAGCTCATGACGATGGGCGGGCAAGTGAGTCCACGTGCTTTGGCGATGAAGGCGGTGTTGGTGCCTTTACCGGCACCAGGCGCGCCGCCAAGGAGGAGTAGTTCCTTAGGAAAACGCAGATCGCTGCGTTTATGTTCGGCTTCGAGATCGAGCCAGGCGGACTCGAAAATCAGTTGAGCGTCCTTGATTTCGAGATCGGGCAGCCGTGCCGAGGCA
>JAYTWC010000502.1:0-2283 GCA_043743635.1 Verrucomicrobiota bacterium
CCCGCGCAAACGCGTGCGTGGCCCAGCCTACGAAGAGTTCATGGCTGAGTTTGTCCAAGCCGTGCAGGACGTTTTCCCTGGCTGTTTGTTGCAGTTCGAGGATTTCGGCAATCACAACGCCTTCCAGCTGCTCCGCACTTACCGCGACAAAGTTTGCTGCTTCAACGACGACATCCAAGGCACCGCTTCCGTCGCGCTCGCCGGCCTCATCTCCGCCACGCGCGTCACCGGAACCAAACTCTCGGAACAAAAGATCCTCTTCCTCGGCGCAGGCGAAGCCGGCACCGGTATCGCCGACCTCTTCACCGCCGCCGCCATGCAGGAAGGCCTCAGCGAGGCCGACGCGCGCAAACGCTGCTGGTTCGTTGACTCAAAGGGCCTCCTCGTAAAAGGCCGTGGCGACACGTTGCCCTCACACAAAGAGCCCTACGCACACGACCACGCGCAAATCAAAGATTTCGCCGAAGCCGTCGCCTCCATCAAACCCACCGCCATCATCGGCGTCTCCGGCCAGGGCCGTGCTTTCGACGAGAAAGTCGTCCGCACTTTCGCCGCGCAGGTAAAACAACCAATCATCTTCTCGCTCTCCAATCCGACTTCAAAATCGGAATGCACCGCCGAAGAAGCCTACAAGTGGACCGATGGACGCTGTCTCTTTGCCAGCGGCAGCCCGTTCCCTGCCGTCGAGTTTAACGGCAAGAAATACCAGACCGGCCAAGGCAACAACGTCTACATTTTCCCTGCGGTTGGTTTAGGTGTGATGGTTAGCCAAGCGCGCACCGTCACCGACAGCATGTTCCTGATCGCCGCGCAAACGCTCGCCGCCGAAGTTCGACCCGAAGACATCGCAGTCGGTCGCGTTTACCCGTCGCTCAGTCGCATCCGCGAAGTTTCGGTCAAGATCGCCGTCGCTGTCGCCGAACTCGCCTGGAAAGAAAACCTAACCAAGCGCCCGCGCCCAGCTGACATCGCCGCCGACGTGCGCTCCAAGATGTTCGAACCCGTGTATCAGACCTACGCCTGATCAAGCACGACGACCGACACCATCACCTGCTTCAATAGACGGCCGTCACGGCCGTCTATTTTTTTCGCAACCAACTTCATCTCCGTACCAAGGCGAGCCTGCCTGCGTCCTAAAAAACCCAACAGTTTCCGCACAGCGGCATCAATTAACTTGTCATCTATTAAATGACAAGTTTCCCGCATTACATAATAATCCCGACAAAAACCAGAAATACGTTTGTCGTTTAATAGATGACATAATAGTCAGATACATCTAATATATAACGGTGCGAGGCAGCGTTCTTTTTAATTCCGTCGGTATATCCCAACCTAAAAACTGCCGCGCAACCCCACGAGTGCCGGCGCTCTCAGCGCTTCGAGAACGCCCGGGCCACCGCTTCACTGAGCGTCGCGATCGTCAACGGCTTGTCCACGATCTGGCAAAGTGCATGCGATTCGGCTTTAGCTCGGTCCTCAGACGTCAAATACCCTGAGATTAAAATCACCGGCAATATCGGCGTAAACTCTCGCACTTTCGCGATGAGGACCAACCCGTTAAAACCCGGCATGGCAAAATCTGTAATCAACAGGTCACAGCCTTCACGCTGAAGATGCCTGAGCGCCGGTTCGGCCTCCTTGAACTCGGTCACCCCATAACCAAGCTGCCGCAACAACCGCGCCGCAACCCGGGTAATCGACCCTTCATCATCGACCAAAACGATGCGTTGGCCGCTTCCTCGCGACAACAAGTCAGCCGTGCTTTGACCCGGGGCCACCGCATCCGTTTTTGCGACCGGAAAATATATCCGGAAAACGGTGCCATGCCCAGGAGTACTATAAACGGTGATCGCTGCATGATGCTTTTTTATGATGCCGTGAACAACAGCGAGGCCCAGCCCAGTCCCCTGGCCCGGTCCTTTGGTGGTAAAAAATGGTTCGAAAATTCGGCCCGCAACCTCCGGCGCCATACCGCCGCCGTCATCGCGCACAGAAAGTAATAGATAATGCCCGGGTCGCAGATCGGGATCAGCCGAAATAAAATCAGGTCCCACCCGTACCGCTTCCTCAACCACCTCGATCAATCCGGCACGTTGTCCAACCGCCTGGACCGCATTCGTACAAAGATTAAGAACAACCTGATAGAGCTGGTTCGGGTCTGCCTCAACCGGGGGCGAAGCAATAACGGTGTGACGCAATACAATTGCCGGAGAAACCGTGGCCCGCAAAAACTTTAGTGTTTCACCAACCACCGGCGTGACACAGAGCACTTCACGGGAGGGT
>JAYTWC010000503.1:0-6412 GCA_043743635.1 Verrucomicrobiota bacterium
GCGGTGGTTCGCGCAGGTGCAGAAGAAGGGAGTTGACGTAAGTACGGTTTAAGCAATCCACCGACGACCGTTTCAAGAATCGGATTTTTCAGAACCGCCGTAATGCGATTCAACGGCACGCCGTCATCAATTTCCTGCTGTAACGTAGCGAGGTCCGGCTGAAAATATTCAATGTAAACAGCGGCCTGCTGTATAAGCATTTGCTCCGTGGCCGCAGTTTCCAGACTCGAAGCATGGGCTGCCGAGCCGCGATCACTCGTGCCCAGGCGAGCGCCGAAGCGTTGGGCCAAAGCCGCCTGCACTTCGTCGGACTGAGCACGCACGGTAAGCGCAATGCCTTCGAGCAAATGCATGCCTTTCGCCCCAGGACGAAACGGCATGTAAAGCGTAAGCGTGGCCTCATCGATGTGGGAAAGTGCATTCAAAAATGCCCGGAAATCGCCACTCACCACCACCGTCTGGGAAAGGTTTTGTGCAAACAACGCAAAGTCCCGCAACGTCACCAAATTCTCAAGATTACAGTAATCGCGCGTCTCCGGCAACAATGCGACCAGCGACAGCGGAAACCCCTCAGGAATGCCGAGCTTCGCCATGTTTTTAAGGATTGGATTATCCTTATCGGCTTGTTCGGTGCTCACCGTAACCATATCGCCAAACGGATCATCAAACGCCTGGGTCTCGCGCAAAATGTTGATCAATAGTTCAACCCGGCGGGGATTCCCGGCAATGTCCCTCATCGCCACCAGTTCATCAAAGTTTTTATCAATGTACTTGGATGGTTTTTCGTCGAAGCCCGGCACCGGCCAGTCGGGACCGTCGAGGTTTTGCGCGAGACTGCTCAGCGCGGTTTCGACCATAATGGAAGTTGCAAATGCCCGGCGAACTTTCTCCCAAGATGCACGATATTCCTCAGGACTTGCGCTGGAAGCAGACGAGGACGCTGGATCAGTTGTCATGGTAATTTGGATACATCAGAAATCATGCCTCTGGTGCATGGTTCATCAACTCGGCAGCGAGCTGTCGATAATCGGCAGCGACGTTATCCTCCTGATTTGATTCCTGTCCAACGAGGGAAACAGGCAGGCCGAGGGTAACAGCGCGGCGCACGATCATGGCATCTCGGATCTGGGTGTTGAAAATCTTGGCGCTCTGGGCCACCCGGCGGGCGGTGCGAAATTGATTCATCCGAAGCTGCATGCGCATCTTGGGGACCTCGATGTCGACATTGGTTTTGATCGCGTTAAAAATCACGCCGCGCACCTGGGCGGCGGGTCCCATTTCAACGCTGCGGAAACTCGCAGACAGTTGATGAAACTTGCTTAACTTTTCAATCAACAGAGTAAAGCCGATCAAACTGAGCGCGTCGGGATTTGCAGGGACATACACTTCGTTCGAACAAAAAAGACCACATTGCGACGCGCGCAAAATATTCGGCGGGCAGTCAAAAAGAATGTAGTCATAGCGGCTCTCGATCTCAGCAACCTGCTCCTGAAAAACCATGTAGGGTGGACGCTTTGGATCGGCATCAAACTCACTCTCAAGATCAACGAGGTTGAAAGTCGTAGGCACGAGATCGAGTGTGGGCAGCAGCTTCTCGCCGTTTTTACCTTCTACCACCGAGGGAATGATCAGGTCAGCCACACGCGCCGTTCCGGGATTAAAAATCGAGTACACGGCCCCCTCACCAGCGGCATTAAACTTATTCCAGCGTTCCAAACGCAGCAGCCAAATGCTCGCGTTAGATTGTGTATCGAAATCAAATAGCAACACCCGCTGGCCCTCTTTTGCGAGGCATGCAGCTAAATTTACGATAAGCGACGTCTTGCCGACGCCACCCTTGTAATTGATAAAACTGATTTTTCGGGCCATGCAGCTGAAGAATGAGTGACTTTAACGTGCGTTAGACAAGAGACTTGAATTGTTTATTCGTCTCGAGCTCGCGAGACAAAAAACAGAGTAAATGCTTTTCACGGATTTTTCAGCTCTATTTTCAAGAGCCTTCACTGGGGGCTATTATCTCGGGATTTCACCCATTTGTGACCTTGCAGACACGAAAATGTCATTGTCGTGTCGTTTACTGTAGCGTGCCATTAACTATTCTTAGCGTTGATGATGAAGGGGATGTAACCGCCTTGATTCATTTCCACCTCACCCGAGCCGGCTACCGCGTCCTTACCGCGTCGAGTGGTCGCGCGGCATTGGATACCATTGCGCACCAATGCCCTGACTTGATCCTTCTCGATTTGATGCTTCCCGACATCGACGGTTTCGGAATCTGCGAAATTTTGCGCCGTCATCCAGAAACGGCCACCATCCCAATCATCATTCTCTCAGCTTGGACGACCAACGATGCGCAACACCTCGGGCTCGAACTCGGCGCACTCGACTACATGACAAAGCCGTTCAGCCCAAAAAAACTCGTCGAACGCGTCAGCCAGCTGCTCAGCCTGCGCAAGACCGCTTGATTTGTCGCACAGGATTGGTTTTCTTGTGCGATGGACAAAACGCGCCTCCGTCAGGCCATCATCGAACGCATCACCGCCGAGCTGGAAAGCCAGACTCACGCCGCGTTGATGTCGCGCGACGAAGCCACGCACGAGGAAAGCAAACCCGAGAGCAAGTACGACACGCACGCCCAGGAAGCCGCTTACCTTGCCGAAGGACAGGCCAAACTTGCCGCCGAACTGAGCGAAAGTCTCGCCCTCTACCAAGGCATGCCGCTCGCTGCTTTCACGCCCGCCCAGCCGATCGGCCTAGGCGCAGTCGTCACCCTAGACGCATCAGGCCGGAAGACCCATTACTTCATCGGGCCAAGAAATGGCGGTATCGAAATCACTTTCGACGGCGTTCAAATCATCGTCGTTACCCCGCAGTCTCCTCTTGGCCGCCTGCTGGTCGGACGCCGCGTCGGTGAAACCGTCACCACGCCCGGTCGCGCCACCGCCCAACGCATCGACGCGATCGAGTAAAACCAATCGCGTCGCCCTAACGAAACTATCACAACCGGTAAGCCTTCAATCACTCAGGCTGAATACCACCGGCAGGCTCATCCGAAAACACACCGGATTTCCTTTACGTTTGCCCGGCTCAAACTTCCACATCGAAACCGCAGCGCACGTCGCATCTTCGAAGTCGGGATGAGTTGACTTCAACACCCGTACATCATGAACGCGGCCCGCTTCATCAACCATGAACTCCACCCAAACCGTGCCCGTCATGCCCGAGGTTTTCATCGCGAACGGATAAACCGGCGCTTTCTGAAAACGGGTGCGCGGCGGGTTATCGAGCAATTTCACCGAAACAGCGACATCGCCAAAACCAGAACCGTCGCCATCACCTCGGCGATATCTAATACTTGGAACTACTTTCCCGTGACCACTATCAACCGGAACGGGATCCAGCGTGAAAATGACATTATCTAGCGGCCCAAAATACGGGACATCAGGACCGCTCGGCGGATTATCGACCGGATCACCGCCACCCGATTTTTCAGGCGCCGTACTCGGGTCGACTATTTCTGCTCGGGTTAGCTCAATCGCTTTTTCAAAAAAATCATCGTCGGTCTTTTTCGTGTCATCAATTTTTATAACCTTCGGTGTTGGGTCCACCGGCACCGGCGGCTTCCCCAGTCCGAGAAAGAGCAAGGCATGAGCGGTCAGGGCAATTGCAGCTGGAATGGCAAATCTGCGTTTCATGATTTTTCCTTTGGTTGAAGGTTCATAAAGGAAACGCACCAACCGGGTCTTTCTTAGCGATTATTTCGAAAAATAAACGCCGGGTTGAAATCATCCCCTTCCGGCCTTTCTCTGCGACATGCTCCGTTCTCTGGCACAAATTTTCCTCCTCACAGCCCTAGCCATCACCACCGTTCATGCGGGACCGAACTCTTTGCCACCGGAACTTAACCGGGCATTAATACTCTACCGAGCCGAAGGTCCGCCGCTTTGGGGATTCATCCAAACCTCCGAGGCAGGCAGGAAAAGTCTAGTCGAACATTTTGACCCATCCAAGCCCGAATTCTCCCGCTGGACTCTCCTAAAAAAAGACGGCCGTCCTCCAACTGAATCAGACCAGAAAGAATATCAAGACCAGCTCAGCCGTCGCACTTCTGGCGGCACCGCACCCAACGTAAAGGACCAAATCGATCCGTCCTCCTGTGAACTGGTTTCCAATGACGACGTTTGCGCCACCTACCGTTTCCACCTGAAACCCACCGAAAAAGGGGACCGTAGCGCGGCACATATGACCGCAACCTTTACTTTGAACAAACCAACCGGCGTCATCGAGCGCGTCGAGATTGCTGCCTTTGAACCATTTTCGCCCATGCTTACGGTCAAGATCACCGAAGCCAAAACAATCATAATCTACAGCGTGCCTACCGCGGACAAACCTACCCTGCTCCAAAAAATCACCGTCAGCATTCGCGGCCACGCCATGTGGGTCAAATCGCTCGACGAAGACATGACCGTAACCTACTCCGACCACACCTTCGTCGGCAGAAAAACGGCCGCCACGACAATACCCGGCACCGAAAATCCCGCTCGCCCCGGCGAGTCTGCGCACTAACTTCGCATCATGAGCATGACTTGGCTGGCCAACGCCGACCGCGACACATTCTGGGCAAATCACCCTTGGAATGACTTCGCTGCGTTCGCTGGCAAAGATCGCGCCCTCGCGATTCTGCCCATGTACGGTCTCGCCGACCACGGGCTCGGACTGCCTCTCGACGCCGAGGAGACGCTCGGCAGCGCCGTACTCCGCCGCGCAGCCGAACAAATTAAAACCGCCATTCCGTGCCGCGTGCTCCCGCCCGTGCGTTTCGGTATCGCGCCGTATCCTTCCACATTCTTCGGCCTCGACGCAGAAACCGCCCACGCCTTCCTGCACGAAATCGCCGCCGGCGTAAAAGCCTCGGGTTTCCACAAACTCATTTTCTTCAACACCAGCCCGTGGAACCGCGAGCTTGTGATCGATGCCTCCCGCGACATCCGCGTCGCCCAAAAACTTCAGACGTTCATCATTAATTTCCCGACGCTCGGCTTCGATTTCCATCCGGCATCTGACAAACGCGCCCGGGCTCAGGCCGCCGTCTCGTACCTGCTCGGCGCGCCCGCTCGCGTCACCACCCGTCCGGCTGACATCCAAGACGCTGATTTCCGACCCGGTTGTTATCGCCAACCTGCGCCGCTCGCACCCGATCTCACGATTGACGCTGCCGCGATCATCGCCGGTGCCAGCCAACAGCTCGCCCAACTCTTCGCCGAAATCCAGGCCCGCGCTCCGCTGGGCAGCAGCGACCACCGCGCACCCGTCACCTTACCGAACCCGCCTGCCCCGGTAAACACACCTGTCTTTCCCGCGCACTTTCGCACGCGCTATTTACCCGCCCTCACCCGCGACGAACTTGACGCCCTGCCTAACAAGGACCGCGCGCTCGTCCTCGTTCCCACGGGTGCGATCGAGCAGCACGGCTACCACCTGCCGGTCGGCGTCGATGCGATCCTCGGCCAGGCCTGGTTGGAAAATGTTTTGCCACGCCTGAAATCCGGCACACCCGTTTACATCGCACCGCCGCTCACCTACGGAAAAAGTAACGAACATAGCGCCTTCCCTGGCACACTTTCGATTTCGGTTTCAACTTTTCGCCGCGCACTGCTTGCCGTCGCCGCGCAACTCAAGGCACTCGGTTTCCACCAGCTCGCCATCCTGAACACTCATGGCGGTAACAGCGCCAACGTCGTCAGCACGTTGCGCGAGATCCAAACCACGCTCGGCCTGCGCGCCGGTCTTCTCGGTTGGCCCTATAAACCGGATCTGCCCGCACAGGAAGCCGCCTACGGTTTCCATGCTGGCGATTGGGAAACTTCACTCATGCTGGCCGTCGCCGACGAACTAGTCACCATGTCCAAGGCCATTTGTGAATATCCCGCACAACTCACCGCCCCCGGTAAAGTTCGTCCCGAGGATGCACCTGCAATTTTTTCCTGGGCCACTGAAGATATTTCGGTGAGCGGCGTGATGGGCAACGCCACCGCCGCAACCGCCGAAAAAGGCCACCGCTGGCTTGACGCTCAGTCGACCGCACTCGCCCACCGGATTGAAGCGCTGTTGAAAAACTAGCCCGCAAAGCCCGGTCGCTATTTTTGTGGCGCTGCTTTGTTGATTTTCACAAGTTCGGCTCGCGCCAGTTGGAACTCGGGAAAGGTATGCAGTTGCATCACCACGCACCGTTCAAAGAGCGCCTTCGCCCCGGCGACGTCACCTTTGGCCTGGTGGATCGCTCCGGCATAGTAAAACGCCTCACATTTTTGATCACGCACGCTCTTGGGCGTGCCTTGAGCCGCGAATTCGTGCAAGACCGACTCATCGATTTCACCCGCGAGAAACAATCCTACGTTTTTCTTCCAACTCG
>JAYTWC010000504.1:0-2743 GCA_043743635.1 Verrucomicrobiota bacterium
CAGCGCCGAAAAAGGCATCTTCGATACGCTCGAAGCGGTCGCCCTGCTCCACGCCCACAACCCCGGCGCCTACCGCCTGACCATCGCCGGAGCCTTCGACGACGCTGCCACCGAGCGACGCTTCAAAGCCCGTGCCGACGAACTCACCGCCACCGTGCGCTATATCGGTTTTGCCGACGGCGAAGCTAAAAAGAAACTCTTCACCGAGAGCGACGTATTCTGTTTCCCGACCTATTATCAACACGAAGGCCAGCCGCTCGTGCTGATCGAAGCGCTCGCGCATGACATACCGATCGTCACCACCAAATGGCGTGCGATCCCCGCCATGCTACCGCGCAAACACGTCTGGTTTGTCGAGCCCAGTCGACCCGAGCAAATCGCCGAGGCCATCTTCCAAGCCCGCCGCGCCGGTGAAGCCAAAGGCGTCTTGCGCGAACATTATTTATTGAATTTCACGCCCGCCCAACACGTCACTGCGCTTAAGAAAGCCCTGCGTTCTTTGGAAACAGCACCGCCTTCCTCAGCACGGTAAACCTCGACGCGCGTTACGCCTGCTTGCGCGCTTGTGGCTCTCAGCTTATTTAACCGGCCCATGCCACCGCCCGCCCAGCGCCCACGAATTTTGCAGTGCGTCACCCATCTGGCCCTCGGTGGCGCAGAGCGCGTGGCCATCACCCTGCTCGAGGCGCTGCGCGAAGATTTCGATTTCGAGCTCTTCGCCGTGCGCGGCATGGCCGATGGCGACGTAGGAAAAACGCTCGCCCAAGAGGTGCGCTTACTCGGCATCCCGCTGCATATCGGCGTCCGTGTGCCCATGCGTTTTGGCGGTGTCATCACCAGCGGTATCGGCATGGCCCGCGTCGTGCGCCGCATGCAGCCCGACCTCATCCACCTGCACACCGAAATCCCCGAAGCCGCCTACGCCGCGATGACGTACAGCCTTCCTCGCGCGCGCCGCATCCCGCTCGTCCGCACGATTCATAACACCGTGTACTGGGAATTCTGGCGCCGCATGGGCCGCTGGGCCGACCGGCAGATGCCGCGCAGCTACGTCGCCGGTGTCTCGCCCGGTTCAGCCGAGGCCTTCAACCGACTGCGCAACGAATCGGGTAACGCCGCCCTTCCGCAACCGCCCGTCACCGTCTACAACGGCGTGCCAGAGCCAAAGACCTTCTCCAAACGACATCGCCACACCGCCAACGAACCTGTTAAAATCGTCTTCGGCGGCCGCTTCGAGGACCAGAAAGGCACCGACCTACTCCCGGAAATCCTCTCCCGCGTGCGCCCACCCGCACCCGGCGGCGCACATCTTGCCCTCTTTGGCAGCGGTGCCCACGAACCCCAACTGCGCGAACTCGTTCAAAATCCGCCGCCCGGCTGGACGGTCGAGGTCCACCGCCCCATCCCCAACTTCGCGTCCCAACTGAGCGAATACGACCTGATCCTCATGCCTTCGCGTTACGAAGGGCTGGGTCTTGTCGCTGTCGAAGGGTTCTTGGCCGGTACACCGACCGTCGCCACCGACGCCGAAGGCCTGCGCGAAGCACTGCCTCCAAATTACCCGTGGCAGGCACACGTCGGCGACGCCGCCAGTTTCGCCACGCTTCTCCAACAAGCCCTCGATCAACCCGAAATTTGGCCAGATCTCGCCGAAGCCGGACGCACCTTCGCCCGAAGCCGTTTTACTGTAACCGCCATGGCCGACGCCTACCGCACGCTGTACCGCCACGCCCTCGCCAAATCATGAGCGAAGCGCCTTTTCATTTGTATTTAGGTAGGGCGGATGGTCCCTCATCCGCCTCGGTCAATGCGGAGCATTGCCTCCCCCGTACCCTTCCGCCCCCCCAACTCGTCATCCCGAGGGCTGCGGAGGGATCCACTTGAAATCAAGCAAACCAGCCAACCCGAAACTCCAACCCCAACCCAAAAACAATTAACCACTCATCCACACTCATGACACGGAATTTTGGGAATCATGAAAGAATGAAGCGCATGCTTCAGACCTCCGACGTTTTCAAAAATTCCCCCTCCATAAGTGAACATAAGTGGTTAAAAAAATTCCGGCCCTCCCTCCCCGCATGAAATTCTCCGCCGCCGACATCCGCGACCGCCTTTTACCGATTACACTTAGCCAAGGCATCGGCTTCCTCTGCGGCGTCATCGGCGTTAAAATAGCCACCAAGCTCATCTCGCCTGCCGATTACGGAGCGTTCGGTGTTTTCATCACTTTCACTCCGCTCGGCATGTGGGTTATCCACGCCGGCTTGATCAAATTCACCGCCCGCCACTGGGCCGCCTCGCCCGACCGCGGAGCGTTGTTGCGCGAGGTCCTGCGCGCCAGCGTGCGCAAACTCCCCTGGCTCGCCGTGGCCACGCTCGCCGCCGCACTCGCGATGAATGCCGCCGGCGTCCTCCGCCTCTGGCCCGCCCTCTTCGCTTCGGCTGCACTCCTCAGCACCGGACTCCTCGCCCAAACCGGTCTCCAGGCGGAACGCTCCCACTGGACCGATTTCTCCATCAGCAGCGTCGCCTCGCTTTCGCGCAGTTTTCTGCCGCCGATGCTTTATTTTTTCGCCGGCGGATCGCTCCTCGCCCTCGAAACCGGCTTCTGCCTCCACGCCGCCATCTTTGCCTGCACCGCCCTGTACCTGCTCAATAAATACCAGGCGCCCAAAACCACCCCTGCGCCCCAACTCACCTCGGTCTACGATGGGCCGCTCTTCATTCTGCTCTCACTCGCCGG
>JAYTWC010000505.1:0-23658 GCA_043743635.1 Verrucomicrobiota bacterium
GTCTGGCGCAGCAGGAAACCACGAAAATTACTACCACGTTCAAACCTCAATACGAATGCCTACTACAGTATGTGACAGAACGGCAACTTTCCCAATAGCAGGTAACTTCTTTTCGATTTCTCGGTCAAAAACCGCGCATGAAAACAAAACTGCTGGCAGGAGGGTTGTTCATTGTTGTGCTCGTGTCTGGTTGCACAGATCACGAAGCGGAGGCACGCCGGGCTAAGGACGAAGCGGACGCCAAGGCGCGAGCCGAGGCCGCCCGCAAGGAAATGGACGCGCTGCCCAAGGCGTTTAAATCCGAGCCGTTCTTTAAACTAAACGAACCAGATAATAAGGCTAAAACAGTTCCAGATCCCAAGAAAATCAATCCCTGATCGAATTATGGCACTACCCATTGGCAGCATCCTTCCTTCAACTTACTTCGATGGCTTGTCCACGTTGTGGGGCGGATGCGCTTATGTTGCGAGTGCCATCGTGGCGATCGGGCTTGTCTTTCAAACGGTGCGGAGCCGCCCCGATGCTGGCACGTTTATCTGGCTTCTCGCGAAAGTCTTCCTGATTGGACTGAGCACTGTATTCCTTCGCGAATGGCTGATGCGACTCAATGACATCGTGTTTGCGTTTGCCGCCATGATGGGGGTGGACCCAACCAATGTGGATGACCGTTTCATTCAGTTCATCGCAGGGAAAACGGCAGCCGATCCGAACTCCAGCGTCTGGGATATCATCTGGGGAACGAAATCCATCGGCACCGCAATCAGCTACGCATTCCTGTGGCTCTTCGGTTGGCTCTCGTGGGGTGTGCAGTACGTGGTGAAACTGATCGGCGGCGTGCTGCTGACAGCGGGATGGTCACTGAGTCCGTTGTTTCTGTCATTCTTCATGCTTCGACCCATGGCAGGTGTAGCGCAGAAATATGTGCTCGGGCTCGTCGCTCTTGTGCTCTGGCCGTTCGGCTGGGTGATGGCGGCGGTTGTTACAAACGCGATGCTCGATGCTGCAGCGACCGCGAATCTCATGCCTGTGATTGTGACCGGTGCGCCGCTCGCCGCTCCTGCATTGACCGTGCTATTGATTGGTTCGTGGATGCTGATCAGTTCGGTTCTTGCTCCTTGGATCACGACAAAGGTGCTGCTCATGGGAGCGAATCCGGCGACTGCCTTTGCCGAAGGTGTAGGCGGTGTGATGCAGTCCGCGTTCTCGGGTGGCGTTGGCGCTGCCGTGACCGCAGCAACAGGCGGAGCAGGCGCGCCTGCTGTAATCGCTGCCGCCGCACTCGGCGCAACTTCAGCTGGTGGCGAATCCGCTGTTCGTGGCGGTGGCCCTGCACGCACGACCGGCACCGCGATTAACGGCATGTCTGGGTTCTACAGTGGCTCGTTCATGCGGCAGCATGCCGCGGCAGCAGAAAAATCTGTATCCGCTCAACTCAAGCGCGCGGATGCAGCCGAAACGTTCGCCTCCGCATTTTCCGATCACGTCAGTAGTCGTCAAAGCCGGAGTGGTTTTGACAAACAGCCCCATCACGATGACCCGAATCAAGCCGCTATCGACATCCAATCCAATGCCAAGTCCTAGCCAACGAATCACCAAGGCTGCGGCAGAGTCCGCAGAAGCCGACCGCCGCCTTGCTGCGGCGGAAGCAAAGATCGCACGCACGTTCATGGAGATGATCCGCGACGACGCCGAAACCACTGCAACACCGCCGCCTCTTCCGAAGAAAGATACACCGCCTTCGAAAGCCCAACCGCCAAAAAAATAACCACCATGGTCGCCAACGCCGAAACACCAGCTATCGCCACGCCTCGTGCCGTGCCTCGGTTTGGGAAAACGAAACCGTCACTGCTCGCGATCTTCGAGCGTCAGCGCCGTCAATCGTTGATCTGGTTTCTGATCGCGGTCGCCGCGTGGGTATGGTCGGCGTGGGATCGTCAGCAGCTTGTCGAGAAGCTGACGCACAAGCGCGAGGTCGTGCTGATCGACAGTCTCGGAACTTACTACGTTTCGCCGGTCGTGGACATCCAACAGGCGAAGGACCTGCACGCGATGCAAACCAAGCTCGCGTGCAAGGCGCTCTTCGAACGCAACCCTGAGGGCTTGGACAATCCCGAGTTGTTCAAACAACTCTTCCTGCGCGATGCTGCGCAAATCGCGCAGGGCGCGCTCAACAAAACGAAGGCGGAATTCGAGGCGAAGTCGCTGCACCAAAAAGTCGAGATTGGCCCGCCGGAAATTCTGAGCACGCGGGACAATGCGTTCTACACGTCTGCCGATGTGCAGTTGATCCGCGTCGGTTCGTATCAAGGAGCACCGATCACCGAGGTGCTGCACTACCGCGTGAAATTTAAGTTTTTGGTTAACCCCGACCTGACTCGTAACGGACGCTTCCCGACAGCAGTCGCGGCGTTCCAAGTCGAACCGATCAAATCATGAGGACTACCTATGTTGAGATTTTTCGTACCTTTACTCGCGACAGCGTTAGCCCTGGCCGCGCAGCCGATTCGCAACCTTGCGCTCGATCCACAGCAGACGGTTGACCTGCCCGTCTCGCGGGAAATCACGACGGTGATGTTTCCCGGTGCGATCACGGCGGTGGCGGGAGCGGATATGCTGATCGAGAACGGGAGGGAGGCGGTGGAGGTCGAGGAAGGAACGCCGGTGCGATTTCACGTCACCCACGCACCTGGTTCGAATTTCATTCTCGTGCAGAGTTTGCAGCCGGAGGCGACCGGGAGGCTTACAGCGATTTACGATGGTTCGGCTTATGTGATCCAACTCCGTACTGTGGCCAGCGATTCAATTGCTAGCGTCATTTTCAAACGGACAGACACGCCGACCGCAGCGCGCGTCGATGCACCGCCCGAGCCGGTGAAGTTTTCGCCGCGCATCGGATTGAGTCTGTTGGATCGTGCGCGTGGTTATCCGGTTCTCATTAAATCACTGCCTAAGGCGGTCGAGGGAGTCACGCTTCGGGCACAGAACCAGAAAATCGAACTGCCCAACCTCGAAATCACCGTGCAGGAAGTGTATCGGTTTTCGAAGGAGGACGCGGTCGTGTTCCTGCTGCATCTGAAGAACACAACTGACGCTGTCCTCGATCTGATGCCGAGCACCTTTGCGGCGCGGGTGGCGCAGGAAAAGTTTGAGCAGTCGATCGCCAATGGCCCGCGCACGCTCGGGCCGGGCGAAAGTGCTGACGCGGAGTTTGCAGTGGTCGGTCTGCCCGACGGCACGCGCAACGATCTGAGTGCCGACAACGCATTCACCATCCTCATCGCGAGTGCCCGGCGAGAAACGAAGGTCGCCAGTGTCACCACTCAGCCAACTTCGATGGAGAATATTCACCAATGAATCCACGCGCCGTCGGCAATTTTTTTAAAAGCAAATTCGGTCTGTTTGTGGTGTTTGTCGTAGTTTTGTTTTCCGGGCTTTATCTCTACGGGCAACATCAAGCCGGCGAACGCGAGGCGGCGAAGCTCGCCGTGTCCACCACGAAGAAGGTCGAACTCGGCCAAGTGAAGGTGCCGCTCAATCAAGGCCTAGAAAGCGGTGTACCGCAGCAAACCCGCACAGCCACCGCCTCGGCTAGACTGAGCGAAAAGGAAACGTCGGGCGGAGCCATTGTGCCTTTCCATCCGGCTGCTCCCGTGGCGACATCCGTGGTGGCAGGCGGCCCGGCGGGTACGCCGCAGAAGTCAGAACCCAAGCCGCGTAAGATCCATTACGCATCTTTGCTCGCGAGCTATGAAGCTCCTCCAGCCCGGACGGAGCACACAGAGCCCGCCGCACCGGAGCGGTTCATGCCGTTCGGCACGCTGCTGAAATGCAAACTCGTGAACACCATCGACAGCGCCAATCTCGAAACACCCGTTATCGCCATGTTGTTGGAGGATGTCTGGCAAAACGGAAAAAAGGTGATTCCGGCCAACACGCTCGTGCACGGCACCGCCCGGGCAGGCCGAATGCGCGATCGCGTGAACGCCTCTGGTGCCTGGCACTTCGTGTGGCAGGATGGCCGCGAACTGGTATTCAACGGTGTCGCTCTGGATCGCGAATATGACCAGGACATTGATGGTTATGGCATAACCGATGGTTCTGGTGGCATCAAAGGGCGGCTTATGGCGACGGATGATTTGCAGGAACTGAAGATGCTCGCCTCAGCCGCGCTCAGTGGGTTTGCGCAGGGTACACAGGACCGCACGCAGAATGCGCTCGGTACTACGATCACTGGTTCGGTTTCCAATGGTATGCGCGAGGGTGTTGGCGAAGTTTTCAACCTGTACGCCAAGCGTACCCTGAAGGACATCGAGGAAAACGGCTACTTCGTGCGTGTGGCAGCCGGAAAGGAATTTTATGTTTACGTGCTTGAATCGGTCGATCCGCAGAAAGCCAGCCTTGCTGGCGTCAAGTTGCGAGTGACCGCCGCCGCAGAGCCAGGCACGGCTCAACCTCCTCTGCAAAATCCAACGAAAGGATGATTATGCGTTACGCTTTGATATTACTGTCGGTGTTGTTTGTGGCCGGGTGCGCAACGCGAGAAACAGTCGCCATTAAATCTCCGCCGTTGCGGCCGTTCGTGCTCGCAGTAGCGCCACCATCGAAACGGGTCGAAACGCGCTACGAGGTGCGCAGCTATCGCGAAGCGGCGAATCCCTCGATCCGCCATGATGCGCACGCCGTCTATCGGAACACGCGTGTGCCGATCACGGTGAATGAGGAACTCGAAACCGTACCTCGCACGAACTATCCGCCAGCGAGTATTTCGCCGCTGCCTGCGAGCCAAGAACTGGCGGCTGAACTCGGCACGCAGAAGTCGATTACGACAGAGCTGCACTCAATGCAGGCTACCATGGCCGAAGCCGCGCAACGCATGCAGGCACAGTATGCTCAGCTGGTGCGACAGAGCGCGGAGGTGTTGAAGGTGCGCGAGCAACTGGAATCGGCCCGTAGTTTAAAATCAGATACAGGCTCATCCGAAACCGCATCGTTTCCGCCAACCGCTGCCACAACTGGAGCCACAAATCCTAAGTGGTAGTTGAGCTATGATCTGCACGAACGAACAGCGTGAGAAGCTGCGGACTCTGCCGTCGCGATTGAAAACCTTGCTGACCGGGCAGGACATGGCGATCGATCTCGTGGCAGAGCGGCTCCAGCACGGCGAACTTGGGCTCACGACGCGAGGACGGCCGAAGGCGAGTTTCATGTTTCTCGGGCCGACCGGCGTCGGGAAAACCGAGCTCACGCTCAGGTTTACGGAGGATCTAATCGGCCCCGGTCGCGTCGTGCGTCTCGACATGTCTGAGTATCAGACGGCAGACCGACTCGCGCTGCTTCTCGGCACGGCGGACGAAGCCGGACGCATCGCGGAGGGTTTCGACGCGTGCGAAGGGCGCGGGACGCTGCTCTTCGATGAAATCGAAAAGGCGCACCCGCGCGTACTCGACGTGCTCCTGCAACTTCTCGACGCTGCGCGTCTGACAACCGGTCGCAACCGTGTGCTGGATATTTCTGATTGGTATGTCGTCCTGACGAGTAACATTGGGGCACAGCGCATCATGACGATGCGCAAGTCAAAGTATGAGACAATGGAGCGACTGGTTCGGCAGGATGCACAGCGCGAACTCCGTCCGGAAATCTTCGCCCGCATCACCGTCACAGTGGTCTTCAATAAACTCGGATTCGAAGCCCAGTGCGCGATTGCCGGCGGCATGATCGAAAAGGAATGCGCGGCGTTGTCGGCGCGCGGCTTCGCAATCACGCCGGAAGAAAACGTTTCGGAGGTCGTGATTCAGCGCGGATACCACGAACGGCTTGGCGCACGTCCGATGCGCGACGCCACCGAACTTTTGATCCGCAACGCCCTCGCGCAGGAACTACTACGAGGCGGTGACGGAGCTGGCCGCCTCACGCCGCATGCCGATGGGCAGCAACTGCAACTTGCACCAGCTATCCCTTGAACATTTTTCACCATGGTTCCAAAAACAGCCACGCCTCGCATCGTTGTCTTGAAGGCAGCTCGGTTTTATGGGGACATGATCTGCCGCCAAATTAAGGAGTATTGGCGCGGTGCGCAGGTTCAGGTTTTTCAGAAAGGGTTCGATGCGCTCGACTCGATTCAGGCGAGCACGCCTGATCTGTTTGTCACCGGCGTACAGCTCGCGGACATGGACGGGCTCGAACATCTGGAGCCATTTATCGAACGCGATCTGCCGATCTTGATCGTCACGACCCGGAAGGATGCACGTACGCTTTGCCTCTTGCGCGAAATTCGGTACAACGGGCTCTTCGATGTGAAAGCGGAGGAGCTTGCGGGATTTCACACGGCCTTGCAGCGCGTCCTTGAACGCGAAATTTACGTCAGTCCGTCGTTCGCACCGCATGTGAAGCGGCCGAAAAACATCACGCTGGATACGTTGACGGCGAAAGAGGAGATGGTGCTCTCCGTCATCGGTGATGGCTCTGACGATCAGCAGGCGGCGGAGCGTTTGGGGATTTCGCCGCACACGGTGAACACACACCGCAAAACGATCATGAACAAACTGAAGCTGCACCACAAAGGACAGATCATGTGCTACGCCGTTCAAAAGGGTTATGTGTGTATTTCGCCCGAGGGTGTTTCGCATCCTGGTTTTCAGCGGCGGATTCGGAAACAAACGGCGGCAAAGACAGACAGCCCGAAAATGTGCGTGTAGCGCTTGTGGCTGGTTCGACTTTGCGTGAATGAAAAAGGCCGACGCGAACGTCGGCCTGCTTGGAAGCGAGCGGTGAAGTTGAACCCAACTACTTTGTGAGCGAGCGGAGTCGTGCGTTGAGCACCTTCACGTCAACTTCGGCTCCGGAGACAGTCGCGCGCGCCTTCGCGAGCCGGACCTCCGCTTGCATGAGTTCGCGTTTCAGTTGGGTAAGTTCGTCGGGAATCGAGCTGGTGCGCGGCGTCCGTGATGAGCCATTTGATAAGATTTCGGTGGAGATATTCATTTTGATTAGGATTGTTTTCGTAACGGACAACCGGATTTGGCTGACCGATCTGCATTGAGAGAAAGGCGATGCCAGCACTGATTGCAGTGGCGTGCATCTACCGGAAATACGGGAGTCGTTAGGTGTCGGAGCCGGTTTCTGTTGGACGAAAAAGGGGACCGAAGTCCCCCGTGTTCAATCTTCGTTTGGGAGCATAAGGGTGAGCACCGGCGCAGGGGTGTCGCCGGGGCCGCAGTGGAGTTTCAGTTTGTGGGTCCGGGTGGCGATGATCACCTCGAAGAGGACTTGCTCGGCATCGTCGCTGCCGTTCAGCGCGAGCTTGGCCATGGAGCAGATGTCGTGGCAGATGCCGGAGACATCCTGGCCGGGCTGTTCAAGCGCCTTTTCGATGATCGACCAGACGGTATCGGTGCAGGCGGCGGGATATTTCCAGTGCTGCTTGATCGATTCGATCTGGCTCAAATCCACGAGGACGCCGTCCTCGATGGCCTGTTTGCGGGAGTAGGAATAGATCGTATCGCCGAACACGTTTTCAGTAGTCATGGTTAGATGCCGTTTGGCGCGTTGGGCGTGTGTCACAGTTCGTGACCTTATCGCCTACTGCCGATTGGCGATTTTCGCCCACACCCGAAAGTCAAAGCGCTGGGTGGAGCGCCGAGGCCGTGTCCCGCGCAGCGGGGCCAACGAGGGGAACGGAGCGCGGTAGCGCGGAGATGGTCGATGCGCAGCGTCGGCCCCGCAGCGAAGCGGAGGGGTTGACTGCACCGGGTGCCCTTTGGGCGGTGCGGGCAACAACGCGGAACGTTTGCGCGTGGTGGAGATCGCCTTGGCGATACGACCTTGACCGGGTGTAGAATGGGGAAATCAGCGGCTGGCAGTCGCTAGAAAATTCGAGCGAAGCGAGCGTTGATTGCCTTTCCGTGCTTGCAACGGCTCATTATTACGACCAACGTAAACGATGGCCGTAAATAAGAACACAGAGGTGGAGCGGGAAATTCTGCGACCGCTCTGGAAGGTTCATATTCTGCATCACGCGGGCGAAGAGCCCATTCAAGGAAACTGGATGCTCGAAGAGCTGCGAGAGCACGGTTACCGGGTAAGTCCCGGGACACTCTATCCCATGCTCGCCCGGTTAACGAAACTTGGCTGGTTGCAGAGCGTGAAGGACGATACTGGCGGGGTCCGCTATCGTCTGACGCCAAGCGGGCAAAAAGTGCTGGAGGAGGTTCAGGCCCGGTTGCGCGAACTCCTGCGCGAAGCCTTTCCTTCCCCCAAACCGGCAAGCCGATCCTGATTTGACGCTGTCGGTGATTTCCCACGCATTCCCATGAAAACCACGATCCTCATTCTGCTTCTTGTGCTCTCGTTCGCCGCCAACGGCGCCTTGTGGCACCACATAACGACTGTTGAAAAACAACTGGCAACCCAATCGGCCGATTATCCTTTGGGTGAGATGATGGGCTACATGCAGCGCTACGCGGACAAACTATGGTTTGCCGGCGAGGCCAGAAACTGGGAACTCGCCGAGTTTTACCGGGGTGAAATCGCCGAGACAGAAGAAGGAATCGGCCAGGCGCATGTCACAAAGGATGGGATCGAAGTGAGCAAACTGATCAGCACGATGTTCCCTCCAGCATTCGACGCGGTGAGCAAGGCGGTGATCGCGCACGATCCCGTGCAATTTCGTCAGAGCTATCAAACGATGGTCGGGACCTGCAACGCCTGTCATGAAGCGTCGAAACACGGCTTCATTCAGATTGCGACGCCGATCGGTGCGCCGACGTATTGGAATCAATCGTTCGACGCCGCTCCTGCGGCCAAGCCATGAATCGGTCGAATTTCTTTCTGCATTCGTCGCCGGGGGCTGCGGCCAACGTCTTGGTACGGTTGATTGTCGGCCTCGTCTTTCTTAGCGAGGGCGCACTTAAGTTTCTCGACCCGGCTGCGTATGCATCAGGCCGGTTCGCCACGATTGGGATTCCGTCTCCAGAGTTTTTCGGGCCGTTGGTCGCTACCGTGGAGGCGTTGGGCGGAATCCTGCTGCTTCTGGGATGGGCGACGCGGCCTGCGGCACTCGTGCTGCTGGTGAACATATCGGTCGCGATTTTCACCACAAAAATTCCAATTCTGCTCGGGCACGGTTTCCTCGGGCTATCACTCACCACACTCAAGCAGTATGGGCTTCTTAGCATGATGCACGAAGCGCGCACCGATCTCGCGATGTGGTTTGGCCTGCTGTTTCTGATCATCGCCGGCCCCGGCTGCTGGGCGCTCGATTTCCGGAAGGGTGCGTCGGCACACAAACCATGACCCGTGCGCCCATGCCTTCAGACCAAGATCCAACTCGCCCCGCCGCCGCTACGCTTCCGGACAATCACAAGCCTCGCAAGGGGAGCTTTCACCGGTTGCCAGAAATCCTCGGTGCCTTCCTCAAGCTTGGCTGCATTTCATTTGGTGGCCCGATTGCGCATCTGAGTTACCTGTACGAGGAGTTTGTCACCCGTCGGCGATGGCTGGATGACGCGGCTTATGCAGACCTGGTGGCCCTGTGCCAATTCTTGCCCGGACCGGCGAGCAGCCAGCTGGTGTTTGCCCTCGGCATGCAACGCGCCGGGATTGTTGGGGCGTGTCTGGCCTCGGCGTGCTTCACGCTGCCGTCCGCCCTGTTGATGATTCTCTTTGCGTATGGCGTGACGGCGATTGGAGACCTGTCGCATGCCGGCTGGCTGCATGGGTTGAAGCTCGCAGCGGTGGCGGTCGTAGCTCAGGCGGTCTGGACCATGGGCCGTAAGCTGTGTCCCGACCGCCCTCGAATCACCGTGGCACTGGTGTCCGCAGCGATCATGCTCGTCGTCCCCGGCGCAATTGTGCAGGTGGGAATGATCACGCTGGGTGCGATTGTAGGGTGGACGCTCTACCGGAAGGAAGTGCCATCCGTGGTGTCGTCGGGAAGCCTCGCGCGCCACCATGCATGGGCCGCCGGGGTGCTCGTTTCCTTCGGCGCACTCTTGGTGGTCCTGCCGATGTTTGCAGCAGTCACGGGAAGCCGACCCTTGGCAGTATTTGACAGCTTCTATCGGGCAGGCTCCTTGGTTTTTGGCGGCGGCCACGTGATCCTCCCCCTGCTGCGAGCGGAAGTCGTTCCTCCGGGCTGGGTCTCGGACAACGCCTTTTTGGCTGGATACGGCGCGGCGCAAGCCGTGCCGGGTCCACTGTTCACTTTTGCCGCATATCTCGGCACGTTAATCAGTGGTGGCTCCGGGGCCTGGCTCGGCGGTCTGTGGTGCCTCGTCGCAATCTTCCTGCCGGCGTGGATGCTGATCGGTGGCGCGCTGCCGTTCTGGCAATTGTTGCGCGGACGATCTTGGACCCAAGCGGCGCTACAGGGTGCAAATGCAGCGGTAGTGGGCGTGTTGCTCGCGGCGCTTTTTCACCCGGTGTGGACCGAAGGGGTGACGGGAGTTCGCGATGTGGCGGCTCTCTTCCTAGCCTTCATGTTGCTTGAAACCTGGCGTGCGCCGTCGTGGCTGGTGGTTGCCATGATGGCTGTGGCCGGACAATGGTTGCTATGAGAATCGAAATGATCGAATTCGCGAAGAGCGTAGGAGCCTCAAAACGTGCACGAATCGGACGTGGAGCGAAGAGCCGTTGGGGGAGCCTAGGCTTGGTCGAATCATGAAAGTGCGAGATAGTGGCATGCCCGACCGGGACTATTGGGAAACGTTGATCGACGTGTCCCTGATCCTTGATGCTTTCGGCTTCGGGACTGGCACCGGGAATGTGGCGGAGCTTGGGTGCGGTTATGGCACGTTCACTTTGCCGCTGGCGCAGCGCATTACAGGCAAGGTTTTCGCCCTCGATATCGAACCGGAAATGGTGAGGTTTACGGAGCAAAGGGCTATGGCGGCCGGACTGCGGAACGTGCAAGCGGAGGTGCGCGATGTCCTTTCCGCAGGCTTTGGGCAAAAACCCGACTCCTGTGATGCGGTGCTGCTTTTCAACATTCTTCACGCTGAGATGCCGGTGCGTATTTTGCAGGCGGCGCAAGACGTCGTTAAGCCCGGTGGCTTGATCGCCGTGATTCACTGGCGCAGCGACATCGATACGCCACGCGGACCGTCGCTCGAAATTCGTCCCAGACCCGAAACGATTGTGAACTGGGCCAAGGAGGTCGGATTGCGTTCGAGGCACCCGATGTTCTTGTTGCCTCCTTGGCACTATGGGTTGGCGCTGACCAAATAGGGATTGGGATTCGGCGCGTCAGGACATGAAAAAGGCGGCCGGGGCAACCGGCCGCCGATTGAGGCGATGTCTTATTCGCTCTGCTCGGCTTTTAATTTCGCGAGCTGCTCGAAGATGAACGTATGCGCCTGATCGGCCAGTTTGGCGACAAGCGGGAGATCATCACGACCGAAGCTGTCGGTGTCGTGGTAGTTCTTGGCTTCGTCGATATAGGTCCGGGCGAAGGTCACGTTGAAATATTTCTTCTGGTCGGCTTCGTTCTCCCACACGGCAGCTTTGATGCGGCCGAGGCGGAAGGTTTTAACCGGAAGCTTGGTGCCGGTGGCGGCGTTCTTCGGTTGCGTGGCGGTGGTAGCGTTTTTAGCGGGCATATAGTTCCTTTTTGATTTGAGGAGCGGGATTGCTCTCTCGTCGAAGGGCGGGGGTGCCGACCGGAACGAGGAGGCGGTTGGGGGGATTCCTTCCAAGGAGGACCCAAACGAACCCGTCCGCGCAGCGGCGGTCCGGTGGGAGGGGCCGCCAGAGAGAGCAAGAACACTCCGGGTAAAAAAAGACGTTCCGCCATGGCGGACATGCCCGCGATTGCGACAACCGCTCGTTACCGGGAACGCATATCCAACGGAGACTACGGTCAATGGTTCGGCTTTGGCTGCTGCGCCGTGTGGGTGAATGAAGCAGCGGAAACTTCCCGTGACCGTGCTCGGGTTTGGACGACGCCAGGTCGCGACGCCGTCGGGCGTGGTGACGGGTTCGTCGCTTGGGCGGTCGTGGCCGTTCATTGTGGCTCGCGGAGCTGAAAGCCGAGGCTCGGAGCGAAGTCGCTTCTCGGCGGTAAGAGCCTCGGACGCCGCGTGGCCGGAGCCGCTGGTTCGGTTGATTGGGGCCGCGAGACCTACCGCTTTCGCGGTAGTCGCCTTACACCATTCTCGGAGGGTCCGCTCCGTTGAGCGACGCAACGCGCAGGCGCGGAATGGAACCCGTGAAAACCAATCTATTAAATCACGGACTCATCTCCGAAACTGGCTCAACTCCCGCGCGCGGCTTCCTCAATTCAGCGCGCTTTCAGGTCGTCGTCGAATTCGCCACAGGCGTCTGCATCCCGACCGCAGTCGCTGAATCATTGGAAGAAGCCGTGGAAGCCTTCATGGTTCAAGCGCCGGGATGCGAGAACGGGGAAATATCCCTCGTTGACCGTAACGAGCACCGCACTGTCGCTTCGGTGAAGTGGGTGATGGAAACGATGGAAAACGGCCTCCGGGTTCCGCACCGGCAAAACGTCTTCCGCGATTGGCACCTGGCACTCATCGCGTGCTCGCTCAAGGAGCAGCAGCGTACCAACGCGGAGTTTTCGCGGTGCGATCAGGATGTGGCGTGATCCGCGGGATCTAGTCGCTCGCTTCGCCCCTCACAATGCGCCTTGCCGTCCAACCGACTCAAAAGCCGGCCGCCGCCGAAAACGGCAAAGGCCGGCTCTCGGCGTTTGGTGAAGGACGACGGCGCACGCCTTCGCAGAAGGAGCTGGCGGGAATCTTGATGGTAACGACAAGACATCTGCGGCGGTGGGAAATGGCGGAAGAGTCGGCGAATCGACCGTGCTCCCGTCCGTATTCTCACGCTGACTTGTGGCGGCTGTATCAGCGACGTGGGAAGAAAGGCTGGGATCATGCGTTCGCTTCGCGACTCGGCTTTGCCGACATTTTCGAACGCTTCGACCAAATGCGCCTGGGACATGGTGAGGGAGGCGCAGCCGATACGCGCTCGACGATGGCGGCGATGATGCTGCGCAGCGTAGCAACCGACGGCGAGGAACCCTTTGCCGATGCCGATCTCACTCCGCGAATGTTCGGTGCGGGTTTGGCGGTGGCTGCGAAAACCCAGCTCCGCACAATTCTGAACTCGGAGCAGGCTCGGGCGATTCTCGTCAAAGCATTCTTTGAGGCCGCCCTTGTGGCGGAAGCGAGGCCGGGAAGCGCCCCGGCAGGCGTAGAATCGCCAGAGGCTTTGTCAGCCTAACGGACCCATGCTTATGAAGTCCTGTAGCTACAATTTTCCTGAACTGGTTGCAGATAAGGATTATGGAATGCTTTATGACAGATTTAAAACGAAAACAGATACATTTTTGTTTCAAAAGAAGCCTCCATCCTTGTTTTTGAAACGAAATTGTGATTCTTTTTATTTCAAAATGGGCAAGCACGCAACCTCCGCCGACTCGTTAATCTGGGATCGCATCCAATCGCGTGGTCCGGGCTGGGTCTTCACGCCTTCCTCTTTCGGTGACCTCGGGAGCCGCACTGCCACCGCCCTTGCGCTCCTCCGCCAAAAGAAGAGCGGCAACATCCGTGCACTTGCCCGAGGTCTATATGACTACCCGAAACGCGATCCGCAGCTCGGAGTGCTGGCACCTTCTGCGGATGCCGTTGCGGACGCCCTCAAGGGGCGCGACGCCATCCGGCTTCAACCTTCCGGGGCCTACGCGGCAAACCTGCTCGGCTTGTCAGAGCAGGTGCCAATGAAGCTCGTGTTCCTCACCGACGGCGGAAGCCGCGTGGTGAAAATCGGCCGACAGTTGATCGAGCTGCGACGAACGACTCCGCGCAACATGGCGACGGCGGGACGCATCAGCGGTCTGGTCATCCAAGCCCTTCGCTACCTTGGACAGGATCGCATCACTGACTCGGTTGTCAGCCAGCTCAGCACCCGTCTGAGTGCAGACGACAAGGATCAGCTTGTTCGCGACCTGGCCTACGCACCCGCGTGGATGGCTCCCATTTTCCGACGCCTCGCAGATTCATCAACCAAGTGAACCAATTCCTCCAACTCGCCCCGGATCGTCTCCAGACGATCTACACTGAAGCACAAGCACGGCTCGGCCTGCCCGCACAGAGCATTGAGAAGGATTTCTGGGTGTGCTGGACGCTGCGCGAGTTGGTTCGGCTGCCGCAGTGGGGCCAACATTTCACGTTCAAGGGAGGCACCTCGTTGTCGAAAGCGTGGAAGCTGATCGAGCGCTTTTCGGAGGACATCGATCTGGTGCTCGACCGCGATTTTCTCGGTTTCGGCGGCGAGACGCTCAGCGGTAAACAACAGCGTCGCCTGAAAGAGGAATGCAGCCGTCGGATTCACGAAGACATCGCGCCGACGTTGCAGGCCAGGTTCCGCGAACTCCTGCCGTCCGGCGCGACGTGGTCACTCGAAGCGGCAAACAAGGATGAAGACCCAGACCAGCAGACGCTCCTCTTCACCTATCCGTCCGTTTTCGCAGTGCCGTCGCGTTACCTCCGGCGCGTGGTGAAACTCGAAATGGGCGCTCGCTCGCAGACCGAACCATCCGATACGGCACAAATCGTTCCTTACATCGCGGAGGCGTTCCCGGAGCTTGTGGCTGAAGCGACTTTCGGGGTCCGAACGGTGGCTGCGCGCCGGACCTTTTGGGACAAGGCGCTGCTCCTGCACGAGGAAACCTACCGGCCTCGTGATCCAAGCGAGCCGATGCGGAAGATCGGACTCGCCCGCCACTACTACGACCTATGGCGACTGATCAAACTCGGCATCGCCGATGAGGCGGTTGCCGATGCCCCACTCTTCGCGCAGGTGGTCGAGCACCGCAAAGTCTTCTTCCGCTACAGTTGGATGGATTACGCGACTATGAAGCCGGGATCTCTCCGCATGTTGCCACTCGAAGACCAAACTGCTGCCTGGAGGCAAGACTATCATGCAATGCGCGCGGACATGTTCTTCGGCGAGGCTCCGACGTTCGACGTGATCTTGAAGGACGTGCGCGAATTTGAAGCACGTTTCAACGCTCGTGTGAGCTGATCGTCTTCGCACGGGTGCAGGTGCACAGCGTGCAAAACCAACGAACCGAGGTAATGAGCTCGGGTAGGGCGCAACCCTGTGCGTTTCGATACGACTCGCGCCTCGTGCTAAACAATGTGCGCGACGCGTGGTGCCCGGGACCGGACTCGAACCGGCACTTCCTTTCGGAAATCTGATTTTAAGTCAGAAGCGTATACCATTTCGCCACCCGGGCAAACGCGCGAAAATCAATAGCAGTATGCCGTTCGAAAAAGCCAGCGTGAAGAATGTCCGTAATGTCTGCTTTGTCTTGGCGCGGTCAAAAAAGTGGGCAAGAAGTGGGCAAAATCGGCTTTTAGGCTGTATCCATATTTTGATACAAAACACCGCATCTAGCTGAATAATAATGGTATAACATAAGAAATTAACGCGAATTTAAAGGTAGGGTTGACAGATTTTAAGTCCTTAGTGTCTACCATTCCACCACGAGGGCGTGGCACGCTCATGAATTTCGCGGTCGTTGCGCGGACGTCAATCGGGTTGTTTGCCTTGTTCCGAAATCGACCTTGCGAGCATCAGGGCATCGTTCCACGGTGCCATCTGTGAAGATCGGTTTTTTAGGGGGCAGTTTTGACCCCGTCCATTTTGGCCACCTCATCGCCGCCCAAGATGCGTATGAGCAGTACCGGCTTGACCGGTTGTTTCTCGTGCCAGCAGCTCAAGCACCTCTGAAACCGAACGATGTGCAATCGTCCGCCGAGGACCGGCTCGCGATGTTGCGCGCGGCGGTTGAGTGGGATCGGCGATTTGAGATCTCGGATTTTGAGCTGCGCAAAGGGGGGGTGAGTTACACCATCGATTCGGTGCGGCATTTCCGCGCTCAGTTTCCGGAGGACCAGCTCTATTGGATTATTGGTGGCGATCAGTTGCCAAAAATGCACCTCTGGCGCGAAATCGAGGAATTGGCGCGGTTGACCGATTTTATTTTTCTCGAACGTCCCGGCCACCCCGTCAAAGCCACGCCCGCCGTGCCCGGGCTGCGGCTGCATCGTTGTGATGGTCATTTGGTTGAAATCAGTTCGACCGAGCTGCGTGAGCGTGTGCGCCGAGGCGTCTCGCTTGATTATTTCATCCCGCACAAGGCCATTGTGCAGATCGAAGAAAAGAGTCTATATCGCTGAAACTGCATGAAATCGAAAACGCCGAAAATCGAATTGTCGCCCTTGTTGAAACAGATCTGCCACGCTCTCGAAGAGAAAAAGGCAGACGATATCAAGGTGCTGAGTGTCAACGCGCAGTCTTCCATCACGGATTTCCTAGTCATCGCAACGGGCACTTCTGAGCCCCACTTGCGTGCGCTTCGTGTTGAAATTGAAAAGGTGATCGATGCCTCTGGCGCGCGTATTCTTGGAATGGATACCGCGTTTGGCAGCGGCTGGCTCGTGGTCGATGCGTTCGACATTATGGTGCACATTTTCACTCCCGAAAACCGCCGCAAGTACGCGCTGGAGACCTTGTGGAAAGACGCCGAGGAAATTTCGCTCGTGACTGGGGCGCCGGTCGTAGTCGCGAAACCGAAGGCAAAGGTTACCGCCAAAGTGAATAAGGCCGTTAAGGTTAAAGCTAAGGCTCCCGTTTCTGCGAAGCCCAAGCCAAAAACCAAGGCCAAGGCAAAACCGGCGGCCAAAGGTAAAGTCAAAGCGCCGGCGGCTCGCCGGAAAAAATAACCGGTATCGCCTGAGTAACTGCGCCGCACTGGCTCAGTGCAGCGCCATGCTCTGTCGCAGGGTGTCGCTTCTGTTGCCGGGCGTTGGTTTTTCTTCGAGGGAAAACTGGCGACGGTCGCGTGGAACGGCTTGTGCAGGAACGTTGACACCATGGATCCGCAAAAACTCACCGTCATGTCCCGTCAGGCGATCACCGATGCGCAAAACGAAGCGCGGCGCCGCCAGCATAACGAGGTGGAAACCTGGCACGTGTTGCAGGCGCTGCTCACACAGGAAAACGGCCTCGTATCGGCACTTGTCGAAAAACTTGGGCTGACCACGAATGCGCTGCTACTTTCGATCGAGCGCGAACTCGACCGGCTCCCGCGCGTTTCGGGCAGCGTCGACGTCTCTAAAATCTACGTCACGCAACACGTCAATGAAGTGCTCACGCGCGCCGAGGACGAAGCCTCAAAACTCAAAGATGAGTTCGTCAGCGTCGAGCATCTTTTTCTCGGTCTAATCGAAATCGCCAAACCGGAAGCACTCGCGAAAATTTTCAAAAGCTTCGGGCTCGATCGCGCGAAAACCTTGAAAGTACTCCGCGAGATGCGCGGTAGCCAACGTGTTACCACCGACAATCCCGAAGCGACCTACCAGGCGCTGGAAAAATACGGCATCGATCTCGTCGCGCTCGCGAGAAAGGGCAAAATGGACCCAGTCATCGGCCGCGATGACGAAATCCGCCGCACGATCCGCATTCTTTCGCGAAAAACGAAAAATAACCCGGTGCTCATCGGCGAACCCGGCGTGGGCAAAACCGCCATCGTGGAAGGACTTGCCCAACGCATCCTGCGTGGCGATGTGCCCGAGGGGTTGAAAGACAAAACCATTTTTGCCCTGGACATGGGTTCGTTAGTCGCCGGGGCGAAATTTCGTGGCGAGTTCGAAGAACGTCTCAAAGCCGTGCTCAAGGAAATCAAAGACAGCGATGGCCGCATCCTGCTTTTCATTGACGAACTACACACTATCGTTGGTGCGGGCAAAGCCGAGGGGGCGATGGATGCGGGCAACATGCTCAAGCCCAT
This sequence comes from Verrucomicrobiota bacterium, assembly GCA_043743635.1. GTDB lineage: Bacteria > Verrucomicrobiota > Verrucomicrobiia > Opitutales > Opitutaceae > JADKHC01. The sequence goes on from JAYTWC010000505.1 coordinate 17,813, forward strand.
GCTTGCTCGGGGTGAGTTGCATTGCATTGGTGCGACCACGCTCGACGAATACCGCAAACACATCGAAAAAGACGCCGCGCTCGAACGCCGTTTTCAGCCTGTGTTGGTTGAACCACCGAGCGTCGAAGACGCGATTTCGATTTTGCGTGGCCTGAAGGAACGTTTCGAACTGCATCATGGCGTGCGCATTCAGGACAATGCGCTCGTGAGTGCGGTGACGCTTTCGAATCGCTATATTTCTGACCGTTTTCTGCCCGATAAAGCGATCGATCTTATGGACGAAGCGTGCGCGATGATCCGCACAGAGATGGATTCCTCGCCGCAGGAACTCGACGCGTTGCAGCGGCGTGTGCTTCAACTCGAAATCGAGGACGCCGCGCTAAAGTTGGAAAAGGATGAAGCGTCGAAACGCCGACTATCGGCGTTGCGTAGTGAGTTAACGGATACGCGAGGTCAGGCCGCCGCGCTCAAGGCGAAATGGGAAAAAGAAAAAGCCGCAGTCGACCGCGTGCGCAAGGTCCGCGAGGAACTTGAAGTGACGCGTCTTGAGATGGAGAAAGCCGAGCGAGCCTACGATCTCAGCAAACTCGCTGAGCTTCGTCACGGGAAGATTCCGCATTTGGAAACCGAGCTAAAGAAACTCGAGAACTCCGAGGTGAAAACCGAACTTTTCAAAGAAGAAGTTTCGGCCGAAGAAATCGCCGAAGTTGTGGCCAAATGGTCGGGCGTGCCCGTCACACGGCTGATCGAAAGCGAGAAGGCGAAACTTCTGCGGCTCGGCGACGTGTTGCACGATCGTGTGGTCGGTCAGGACGAAGCGGTTCAACTTGTCAGTGATGCGATCCTGCGTGCCCGCGCCGGAATCAAAGACCCGCGTCGGCCGGTGGGAAGTTTTCTGTTCCTTGGCCCGACGGGCGTTGGGAAAACCGAACTAGCCAAGACCCTTGCCGAAACGCTTTTCGACACCGAGGGTGCGATGGTCCGCATCGATATGTCGGAGTACATGGAGAAGCACAGTGTGGCGCGTCTGATCGGCGCACCTCCGGGTTACGTCGGCTATGATGAAGGCGGCCAGCTCACCGAGGCCGTGCGACGCAAGCCGTACGCGGTTTTGCTTTTCGACGAGATCGAGAAAGCGCACCCGGATGTATTCAATGTTTTGTTACAGGTGCTTGACGATGGTCGCATCACCGATGCGCAGGGGCGCACGGTCGATTTCAAAAACACGATCATCATCATGACGTCGAATCTGGGTTCGCGCTTTCTGCTCGAAGGCGTGACCGGCGACACGATTCCCGAAAGTGTGCGTGAAAGCGTCATGGCCGAGTTGCGCCGCGCGTTTCGACCGGAGTTCCTGAACCGCATCGATGAGACAATTCTGTTCAAGCCGCTCACGCTCGAAGAAATCGAGCTGATCGTGGATTTGCTCGTCGCCGACTTGAACAAGCGCCTGGTTGATCGGCGCGTTGCGGTGATGCTCGATGAGAAGGCGAAAAAGTGGGCCGCCGAAAAAGGTTATGACCCGGTGTTCGGCGCGCGTCCCCTCAAACGTTTTCTCCAGCGCCAGATCGAAACGAAACTCGCCCGAGCGCTCGTAGCCGGCGAGATCGCCGAAGGGTGCACCGTGAAGTTTCAGGTCAAAGGCGACGAACTCGTCATAAAGTGAGCTGTTTTCTGCTTTGCGCCGCGCTGGATTTGCGCGAACGTGACGGCTCTCATGCCTGCCGAGCCCATTCGTTTTTTTGATCGTTATTCCAAGGCGCTGAAGACTGAAAATGTCTACGGCGAAAGCTATCTGCGTTTTACCTACGAGAATCCGTTCGGGCGATTGCTGCTTTGGTTTTTTGTGAAGCGGGCGGTTTTCTCGTGGTATTTCGGCTGGCGCGCTAGCTGGCAATACAGTGCGCAGAAGATCATTCCTTTCATCGTAAAGTACGACCTCGATATCGACGAATTCGTGAAGACGCCGTATCAGTATAGGACGTTCAACGAGTTTTTCTGCCGTGCATTGAAGAAGACGGCGCGACCGATCGTCGAAGGCGAGCGCGTGGCTGCGTTTCCGGCGGATGGGCGACATCTGATTTTTCCCAACGTGGATCTAGCGGATGGTTTTTACGTGAAGGGCGCGAAGTTTACCCTTGCGGAACTGTTCGGCGAAGCTGACCTGCCGCAGGATAAACAGGTGCTCACCCACAAATTTGCTGGTGGTGCGATGGTGATTTCGAGGCTATGCCCGGTAGATTACCATCGGTTTCATTTCTCCTGTGCGGGAACGCCCGGTGAGCCACGTTTGATCAAGGGCCCGCTTTTTTCGGTCAGCCCGATCGCGCTGCGTCGGAATGTTAATTATCTCGTGCAGAACAAGCGCGTGTTAACCGCGTTTGAGTCGCCGGTGTTTGGCTCTATGGCTTGTTTCGAAGTGGGTGCGACGAATGTCGGTACGATTGTGCATACGTTTGTGCCGGGTCGACCGGTGGCAAAGGGCGAGGAGAAGGGCCTGTTTAAGTTTGGCGGCTCGTGTGCGATCACGGTGTTTCAGGCTGGGCGAATTCGTTTCGATGCCGATCTAGTGGCGCAAAGCCGCGAGTGCGTGGAGACTTATGCGCGCATGGGTGATCGTTTGGGCGTGGCGCCTTGAAGGTGATCAAGTTTCTCCGCTTGCCTGCGCTGCGTTCTCTGTCGCAAGCTTATCGTTCACTCCCGTGCCCGGGTGGTGGAATGGCAGACACGCTGGTCTTAGAAGCCAGTATCGTAAGATGTGCAGGTTCGAGTCCTGTCCCGGGCACCAATTTCCAACAAGCGTTTCCTCATGGTTAAAAAACTTCTTCACACGCGCATGCGCGTAAATGATATCGAGCGTACGGTTAAGTTTTATCAAGACGCGTTGGGTCTCACGGTTGCCCGCCGCAGTGTTTCACCTCGTGGTGCGCAGATTGTTTTTCTCGCCACACCCAACAGCGAGGAGGAAATCGAAATTTGCCAGCTGCCGAACAGCCCGGCCGTGCAGGTTCAGCCTGACCTCATGCATCTCGCGTTCGAGGTGGAAAATCTCGCTGCTTATACCGCCGCGATCGAGAAGAAGGGTTTGAAGTTGAGCGACGGTCCCACGAAAACGGGCAGCGGCTCTATCATCGCTTTCATTGATGCACCTGAAGGTTACGAAATCGAGCTGATCGAGAAGGCGCATTGAGTGCGGTTGGCGCGCCTCCTGCGTCGTCATACCTCGTTGTTCCCAAGCCCTTTTTCGAAGGAAACTTGTCGTTTAATAGATGACAAGTACGTCTGTTAAATTTCCCCTGAGTTTGTCATCTATTAAACGACAAGCGGTTTTTCGGCGCGGCGTTCGTAGGAGAAAAGATATTGCTGGGCGAGCCCGGCCAGAGGGCCAAAATGCCTGCGGCCGAAGTGGGCGACTTGCGCGGGTTTCCAACCGTCGAGGCCGTAGCGTCGTGCCATCGTTCTCAGGATCCAAACATCAACGGGAAATGCTTCCAATCGTCCGGCGCCAAAGAGCAGTACGCAGTCGGCCACTTTTTCGCCGACGCCGGGCACTGAACAGAGGCGTACTTTCGCTTGGGCGTAGGGTGCGGTTTCGGTCGCTTCAAGCCAGCCGGGATTTGCCGCGATGAAGCGCGCCGTTTCGCTGATGTAGCGGGCACGGAAACCGAGTTTGCAGGCTTGTAGTTTTTTTTCAGATACGAGAGCAAGTTCGTTCCAAGTTGGCAGGCGATGGAAGCCGGGCACGATTTCGGTGCCGTGGCGTTCGGCGAGCAGGGTGACCATTTGTTTGATCTGCACGATTTGCTTGGTGGCGCTGCAGAGGAAACAAAGCAGAGTTTCGCCGAAGGGTTGACGGAGTATGCGCAGGCCGGGAAACGCGTTCAGGCAGGCCGCCAAGTGAGCGTCGCTTCGCCAGGGCAGGACGTTGGTCTGTGCGGCGAGGTCGGGCTCGTGGCCGAGGTAACGGTGGATTTCAATTTCGGCGTCGTCGGCGATGGTGAGAGGCGTGCTCCAGCGCACGGCATGATCAGCGTCCTGCGTGAGCTTGACGATGTTCCCTCCCCAGATACCGATCCATTCGCCATCGGAATTGCGTGACCAGCGGAAGCTTTGGCCTCCGTCGAGTGTTTCGGCAAGTATCGCCGGAGCGAGTGAGAGCGGGAGGGTTTTCCAGGGAGACCAGCGGACGGCGATGGACATCTCGCAATGGATTGGCCTTTCGGGAAATGTCGAATGGCCGAAGATTTCCGGTCGTATTCGTCGGGAAAATTGATGGAGATCAAGCTCTGGATAAACGGAGCGTGGTTTGATGACTGAGTGAGTTTAGTTTGGTCCTGATTTTCCTGTGCCCACTTCTGTCATTAAAACCCGTATTGTACTCGGCATCACCCTTGCGTCCACGCTGGGGCTTTGTGCTGGTGTGGGTGGTTATACCTTTTACTACGGCCAGGGTTTTTCGTATCTCTCAAACGATCCAAAGGCCTGCGTCAATTGTCACATCATGCGCGAGCAGTATGATGGTTGGCAAAAATCGCCGCATCACGCGGTCGCCACGTGCAACGACTGTCATACGCCGCACGATTTAATCGGCAAATACATGACGAAGGCCGAAAACGGCTATCATCATTCGAAGGGTTTCACGCTGCAGGATTTTCATGAACCGATCATGATAAAACCGGGAAATGCCGCTGTGCTGCAGAAGAACTGCGTGAGCTGTCATGAGCAGATTGTCGATGGCATCAACACCCATCCCGGCGATCCAAAGGCCATGCTGGACTGTGTGCATTGCCATAGCGAAGTCGGTCACGGTCCGGTGCGCTGATGGCTTTTGCCAACCTATTTAATAACGACAAAATAACGCTTTTCGCTATGAAAACCAACCGCCTTCACGATCGCCGTGGTCTTGCCCTCTGGGTCTATGTTATCACCATTGGCTTTGCTACTTGTGCCAGCTTTGCCCTCTTGCTGCTGATTCAAAACATCCGGACGCGCAAGACCGAGGCCACCCAGCATGCCTTTCGCGTGGTTGAGCTGACCGACAGCACGATCGATCCAGCAGTATGGGGGAAAGATTATCCGCGGCAATACGACTCCTACAAGCGCACCTCCGAGATGGTGGGCACGAAACACGGCGGCAGCGAAACGTTTCAAAAGCTCGATGCTGATCCGCGCTGGCGGACGATTTTCGCCGGCTACGCTTTTGGCGTCGATTATCGGAAATTCCGCGGCCACGCCTTCATGTTGGATGACCAAGATCAGACTGCGCGCGTGAAGGCACCCTTCAAACAACCCGGCGCGTGTCTCCAGTGTCACGCATCGATCATCCCAACTTACATCGAGCAAGGTCTCAAGGCCGGTGCGCCCGCTGGACCTGAGCACCGTGAGGAGCAAATTCAAAAAGGCTTCGAGGTCGTTTGCGCCATGCCTTACGCTGAAGGCCGCAAGCTCGTCGATCATCCGGTCAGCTGCGTTGACTGCCATGAAGCCGCGACGATGAATCTGCGCGTGAGCCGCCCTGGCTTTATCAACGGTATCCGCGCTTTGGCTACATCGGACGAACCCACCCCACAACTACCCAGCATCGAGAAGTGGCGCCGCGAAGGGCGCAAGGGCCAGTATGATCCCAACAACGATGCCACCCGCCAGGAGATGCGTTCACTCGTCTGTGCGCAGTGTCACGTCGAGTATCATTTCAAAGGTGACCATAAACTCCTGACTTATCCGTGGTCCAAGGGCCTGAAGGTCGAACAAATCGAGGCGTACTACGACGACGAGAAATTCACCGACTTTAAAAACAAAGATTCTGGCGCGCCCGTGCTGAAGGCCCAGCATCCCGAGTTTGAAAC
>JAYTWC010000506.1:0-1539 GCA_043743635.1 Verrucomicrobiota bacterium
CTGCGTTCCTCACGTTCATCAAGAAACTCGAGAAAAAGAAACCCGTCATTTTCTGCGGCGACCTCAACGTGGCGCATAACGAAATCGATCTAGCCAACCCCAAAACCAATCGTCGCAACGCCGGCTTCACCGACGAGGAACGCGGCAACTTCTCCGCCATTTTAGCGAGTGGTTTTGTGGATACACTGCGCGAGTTCGAAAAAGGCCCCGGCCATTACTCCTGGTGGAGCCAGATGGCCAACTGTCGCGCCCGGAACATCGGGTGGCGCGTCGACTACTTTGTCGCAAGTGAACAGTTGCGCCCGGCGCTCAAAGGAGCGTCGATTCTGCCCGCCGTCATGGGCAGCGATCATTGCCCCGTCGTGCTAAACCTGAAATAGTCATCACGCGATGCCGCTCGAACTCAAAGCCCTGATGCTGCGCACGCCACCCCTGACACTGGCGGTGGTGGAAAGCATGACCTGCGGCTGGTTGCAGACACGCATCGGAGCCGTACCGGGAGCGTCGGATTTTTTTCTAGGCGGACTTACCGCCTATGAGCTCGATCAAAAGGTTCGGCATCTTGGCGTGGACCGAACGCACGCGACGGAAGTGAACGCCGTCTCCCAAACCGTAGCTGATCAAATGGCACTCGGCGGCTGTGCGTTCTTCAAAAGCGACCTCGTGCTGTCCACGACGGGTTACGCCGAGCCATATGCTGCACAGGGCGTAACCGATCCGTTTGCATTTTGGGCCTTGGCGCATGTTCGGCATGGAAGCGGGCCAGCGATCGTGCAAAGTGGACGCATCACTTGCCCAGGCATCAATCGAGTCCAAGCCCAGCAGCGGGTGGCGGATGAAGTGCTGGGCGAATTAGTGCGGTATTTGACCGGCCTGCGCGAATAAAGACGTTGCAAGGACGTTAGCCGAGCCCGCGCGCCTCAACCTCGTCCTCGTCCCAACCGAGATAGTGGCCGAGTTCGTGAAGATAAGTGAGTTTCACCTCTTCATCGTAGCGCGAAAGATCGCCTTCCGCTTCGTCAAAGATGTTCTCCACAAACAGAAAAATCTGCGGCGGTACAGAGTTGCCCAAACCTGCCTCAACGCCATGCGGTTCACCCACGAACAACCCCATGATGTCCGGCTCAAATTCCGCGCCCAGAATCTCGTCATCCGGCCAGTCATGATAAGTCACGGGTAATTTCGCCGCGAGATCGCGTAGCTCGGCCGGCAACTTGCGCTGGATTCGAACAACAACCTGCTGGGCACGCGTGGTAAGTTGAATTTTTGACATAACGTGAAACATTTTAACCGTATCGGGCGTCTGGACAGATGTTCACGTCAACAATCGTTAATCACCCTACTGTTTATGAAAAGCATGATCAAACTCCCTCTCGTTGCGGTTGCTTTTGCCATCGCGATTCCCTTTTCGTTCGCGCAAGACGCGGGCACTCCTCCTCCGCCACCTCCGGCAGGCGAACATGGCGGCCAGCACAAAGGCGGCCCACGCATGGATCCCATGAAGATGTTGACGGAAAAATTGAGCCTCACCGAAGCCCA
>JAYTWC010000507.1:0-7281 GCA_043743635.1 Verrucomicrobiota bacterium
AAATTGGACAACCAGCCCCTGTCCGATTGCCTCAATAAAATCGCAAATATTACTGTTTGCCCCCTTTTCTGACCTCCAGGTTAAAGTGTAACCTATCACCCCGGATCGTACCGTCCTGGTCTTGCTGGTCTGACCTGTTTTGCTGGTTTCAACTTATAGCATATAACGGCCTGACCCCTTCGGCTTATCGACCCCTTCGGCTTATCGGACCCCTTCGGCTTATCGGCCTGACCCCTTCGGCTTATCGCCATGAGAATTTTGACTTGCCCGTGCCGAGCTTTGGTTTGGGCGTTGAGGAGGCCCACGGCGACGGTACGTCGGAAAGGCCCAGGGAGAAGACTTACTCTTTGGGGGATTGATTTGGTGATGGTCTTGGGTTTTGTTTTTTGGAAATGGCTTTTGCGAAACCCTTCTTTGATGTGGTTGTGGATAAAAGAACCGCTCAACCAGTCTCCGGAATTAGTGCGTGGATAATCCCTATCAAACGTCTAGGCATATGAAACCGTGTTGGATTTGCGGGACACTAGCTGACTCACGGGAGCATAAAATCAAGAAAAGCACGCTTCGGGCTCTTTACGGGCGTGGGCCGTATATCGGTAGCAATGGTCTTTACCACGCGAAGGATGGCACGATTGCGGTTGTTCAAGGGCCGAACGCAAACCGACTGAAATATTCGCCGGTTATTTGTGCAGCATGTAATAACTCCAGAACACAGCTCGCCGACGAAGCATTTGAATTCTTGGTCGATTACTGGCTGCACTTTCGCGCTGAAATTGAGGCGTCACGGGTTCTTGATTTGTGCCGCATTTTTCCACAATCGTCGGATGTGATGTCGGCCGAGCTATTTCGCTTTTTTGCTAAGCATCTCGGGTGTGATTTGGCTGAGAGTATGTTTACGGTCCCGCAAGACCTTGTCTTGATCGCGGGCGGTACTTTCGTAACCTCTCGGCTGCAGGTTTCATTTGCGCTGGATAGAGATCCGATCGACGTGCCCATTCCCGTCGAAAGAACAGCTGGGATTGGAACCCTGTTGACGACGGTTAGAAATCTAAAATCGAGGGATGATCCCCGCTATATTTGGAGTTCTCATGTCGGCGCTCTTCGGATGTTCTACTGGTATGATTGTCGCCCAGATCCGCAGCTCGGAGCGAGCTGGGCCGGCGCATGCGCTAAAGTAGCGGTTGGCATGGTGACTCCTGAATCGAATCCGCGCGATGCGTCATTTATCAAACCAGCCTAACTAGGCGGGAGAGCTATAGAGGGTTTGGCTTTGTAACTTTAAAAACATGAAAAGGCGCCGCTCCTCGGAGCGGCGCCTTTGCGCGATTGACGTTGGTTCTGGCTTACAGGTTCACGGTCAGCTGCACGTAGGCGTAGGCGGCGCCTCAAGCGCTTGGTTCGTCTCACTTATGATTCTATTGCTGATCAACCGCAGAGTGCGGCGCCAACTCAGCCGGGATTGGTGTAATTCGCAGAACAGCGTTTCAGCAAAAGCTCGGTTCTCCCGTTTGTATCAGTCAGATGGGTTGCCACATGCCACCAACTCTACCGCGTGCTGTTTAGGCGATGTAAAACAGACACCTCAAACGAAACGGAAGCACTAACACCTTGCGCGACGTGTGGGGGTTATTCCTTATTTCATGAAATGTCACAGCTCGTTCGAGTAGGTTTGGCACCACACATTAAAAATGCTTTATAAGCACCTAGTAATTAATGCTATCCGTTCCATCAAAACAGTTGCCCCATCATTTAAGGCGCACCTTCTGACGCTGAGGCTGGTTGCGGGTTTGATGGTTCTTGGGGTGCAGTCGGAGCGAGTGAGGGCGGAAAGCGCCATCATCAAAAGCCCCACGCCCGGCTCGTTGTCGGGGGAGCCGGTTATTATCATCGGGTCCGGCGATAATATCCCGCACTTTCAGGCCAGCTGGGCCGACGAGTTCAGCCAAGGTTACGCGGCCGCAGGCTACCCGGCGAACAACGCCCCCAATCCCGCCGTGTGGGATAGCGAATACTTTGGCCTTTCGTCTTGGTACAAAGGGCAGGTAAACATCAACGACGAGACGCAGATCTATATGGGCAGGCCAGAGAACGTCCGCGTTGAAAATGGTGCATTGATCCTCGAACTACGTTCTGACGGACGGTCCCTTCATCCCGGGCTCAAAGATCGCGGTGGCGTCAACATCGACGACCTTCACACCTCCGGTCACATTGTTTCGAGAGATTCTGCGAAGACTTTTTCGCGCATCGGCCGTATTGAGTTTCGTGCAAAGATTCCGCACGAGAGAGGCGTCTGGCCGGCGCTGTGGGCCATGGGCGTTACGGGCGGTTGGCCGGGCAATGGCGAAATCGATGTCCTGGAATATTGGGGCAAGGACTCGGTTCCTGCGCAGGAGTTCGGCTTCCAAACTACCAACAATGTCCATTGGGCCAACGCGAGCGGCGGCCACAGCGATTCGAGTGTGCAAGGTTTCAGCATGCGGCGACCCAGCGACGACTGGCACCTCTACGCCATGGAGCGCACCGCCGAGACGATCTGGTTTTTCTACGATGATATCCTGATCCGCACGGTCGACATCACGGCTGCAGAGATGTCCGAACTGCGCGACCGAGACAGCTACCTGCTCCTCAATTTCGCCTATCAAGGAACCGACCCAGCCGACACCGGCATCAAGATGTACGTGGACTATGTTCGCGAATACCTCTTCAAGCCCGGCGTACGCCGCCACACTCCGCCGAGCGTGGGTTTAGGCGAAAACTGGGAGTCGGGCGGAGACCTCTTGGCCTTCGTGAATCAGTCGCTACCGGTAACCGGTGCTGTCGTGGGTGACGGCATGACCAGTGGCGGCTTCACCTACGAGTGGCAACAAACCGGTGGTCCGGGCACCGCCACCTTCGCCAATCCGAACGCACTTCAAACCACAGTCACCTTCTCCGCTGCGGGCACCTACGATATTCGGATGATCGCCCACGACGGTCAGTACGGCAGTTTCGCCAAACGCCGCGTCACAGTCTCCGCAGGCACCGGCAACACCCCGCCCATGATGGCAGCGGCGGGACGCACCGTCATGGCCGGCACTCCCTGTAAATTATCAGCCGTGGTCGCGGACGACGGTCGTCCGAGCGGTGCCACCACGATCAATTGGTGGATGGTAAATGGTTCTAGTACGCCAACTTTCTCCGACTCCCATGCTCTGGAGCCGACGGTCACCTTCAATAATGCCGGTGTAGCAATCCTGGCAGTGCAGGCGAGCGACGGCGCCCTGTCCAGCACGGCGGCATTGGTCTATATTACGATTAAGCCAGCGGTCACCAACCAGCCGCCAGAAGTCTCCGTCGATGGCCCGCTCAGTATCAGCATCAACGATCCGATCACCCTGCCTGGCTCGGTGAGCGACGATGGATATCCTGCCGGGCGCACAACCCAGATTTGGACGCAAGTGAGCGGTCCTGTCCCAGCTACTATCACCAATCCCGATTGGACCAACTCAACCGCCTCATTCCCCGCCGCTGGTACCTACGTGCTGCGCCTCACCGCAAACGACGGCGCTGCGACTTCCTCTGCCGATCTCACCATCAACGTCGGTACAACGACCGCCACGGCCACACCGACCTTCAGCTCCGTCGCCGGTACCTATACCAGCGCTCAGTCGATAACAATAAGTTCAGCCACTTCTGGAGCCGCGATTCGCTATACCACCAACGGTGCGCTGCCCACGTCCACCACGGGCACGGTGTACTCAACGCCTGTTCCCATCGGCGTCACGACCACACTCAAGGCCATCGCCTACAAAACCGCCATGACCGACAGTGGTGTCGCCACCGCTACTTACACGATCAATTTACCAGATACAACAGCTCCGACCATCCCGGCCGATCTTGCCGGCACCGTTGCCTCGTCCACGCAGATCAACCTCACCTGGACCGCTTCGACCGACAACGTCGCCGTCACCGGCTACGGCGTCTATCGCAACAACAGCCTGGCCGGAAGCAGCCCCACCGCCGCCTATTCCGACACCAATCTGACTGCAGCCACCACCTACACGTATTCAGTCAATGCCTACGACGCGGCGGGTAACGTCAGCGCCAAAACCGCTGCCATTAGCCGCACCACCTTGTCGGGTAGTTCCAGCAGCAGCTCAAGTTCTTCAAGCAGTTCGAGCTCCTCGTCATCATCCAGCAGCTCCAGCTCGAGCAGCTCATCGTCGTCGAGCAGTTCCTCCTCCAGTTCGTCCAGTTCGAGCAGCTCGAGTTCATCCTCCAGCTCCTCCTCAAGCAGTTCATCTTCCTCCTCGAGTTCAAGCTCGGGAAGTTCCTCCGGCGGCGGTGGTGGTGCGACGAGCGGTCTCTACCTATTTGCTATCTCTAGCCTTGCTGCCCTGAAGAAGTTTGGCCGTCGAGCCAGAGTTTGAGCCATCCAAAATATAACCGTTCCCCTTTCCCATGCGCATACGCCCTTCTTGTATATTACGTCGTCATTTCCGCTGGTCGGACCTCAGCGTGAGCCTGATCTGCCTGCTGCTAGCCTGTAGCGGTGCGCGTTTACAGAGCGCCCCCACGCCCACACCAGTGACTATCGGCCCTGCCGCAGGCCTTAGCGCTGATCGTCCTCCTTTCGCCACGGAGGCGAACGGAGCTTACAAACAGCCGTGGGGCCCGGCCGGCGCCGCCTGGCCGGAGCAGTTGTTTTGGGAGGACGTGCAAGAATTCAAAAATAAACATTCAGAAATACTCTTCGAAGCTGACAATGTTGAAGCCCAAGGACTGGCACCGCTCATTGGTCCTGTTTGTTGGGGCATCGATCTGTTCAACGCCAATGGCGGCGATCCCGCCCATGGTTACGCCGACTACAGTCAGCGGGACGGCTTCAAGCAATACGCGGCATGGATGAATCCACGCAAAACCACTTACTTTGCCCAAGACGGCACCGGCACCATCGCGTATCCCGATCAGGGATACATTTCCTTTATGATGCCTATGCTACCGGCGGATTTACCCGCGGGCGCTCCGGCACAAACCTTCGGCACCTGGGCGGGCGAGCGCATGGGCAAGCTCTGCCTCGATATTCATTGTCGCGGCGCCTACGCAGCGGACTTTGTGATCGGACTCTACGGCGCCACCGACTGGCATCCGCGAGTCATCGATAGTTTTGAGACTTGGGCCAATGTAACCGTTCTGGGCGCCACAGTCGCCGAGCGCCGCGCCGACATCATCAAATACTACCACCCCCAATGGATGGACTTCATCAACACCCGGCAGATGGATTACTTTGTAAGCATGGGAAAAACCATCCTGGCAGGCGGAAAATCTCCGCGTTTGGGCGGACAGATCAATAACACGCCCGCCATCTCCCGGATGTTCGGCAACGATCCGCGCATTTGTGCACAACGACTTCCCGGTAAATATTGGTTATTCTATGTGGAAACCCAATCTGCAGGCGATCGCAACACGCCGCCCGACTGGACGGCACTGACCTCCATCGGCGCCACCGCCTGTCGCGAACCCGATGTCCCCATCGGCATCATGCTGGATGCAGATTTCCCCGACTACTGGAACGCCGTGACGCGTGCAGGCTGGACCACCGATTTCGGCTGGAAATACCTGAAGCATACCTGGCTCACCGCCGGCTGGGCTCACGTGGCTAACCGCGATGGTTCGGTACGACGTGCGACCCAAACCTTCATGCGCTCTTTCTGGGATGCCGGCGGCACCAATGCCGACGCCATGAAGGAAATCCTCGGCCGCATACCACGCCACCCCTTTGGCCCAGCCATCTACTACTCAGTGAATATCGAACACAGCTTCGAAGCGCCTCCGCCCCCGAACACCGACACCCCTAACTACTACTATTTAAACGAATATCTCTTGCGCGGCATCGGGCCGATCAAGGGACCAAGCTACCCCAAGGCCGGAGTCGCCCAAGGACTCAACGTCGGCTACTGGGTCAGCGATGCGGTGGATGTGAGCAAATTGCCCACAGCCAATCAGCCTACAGCGTGGCTCGTCTACGATCTCGATCGTCTGCCTGCAGCCGAACGCGCCAAACTAGTGGCTATCGCCCCAGTCATCGATCCTGTGCAGGAGCCCGCCAAAGCCCTGGCCGCCGGCCCCCTGCGGGTCAAAGGCACCGGCCTCAACTGCCTTGGTTTTGTGGATCAAAATGACAGCGTCATCGTACTCGTAACGAATACCGAAAGCACCGCCAGTACCGGAACCATCGAGTTCACCCAAGTTAAGAATGGCGCTTACAACTGTATCGGACTGCTCAGCTCGCCGACGATCCCGTTTACCGTGGCCAACAACACCGCCAGCGTTCCAATCACGCTGGAAGCACGGGATACCTTGGTCTTTGAAATTCCAGGCCTGAAACGAGCCGACGCATCCAGCAGTTCGTCCAGTAGCTCATCCGGCGGATCGTCATCGAGCTCCTCAAGCTCATCAAGCAGCTCCTCTTCGTCTTCTAGTTCCTCGTCCTCCAGTTCTTCGAGCAGCAGTTCGTCCTCCTCCTCCAGCTCGTCCTCCAGCAGCAGTGGCGGCAACTCCAGCCCAGGCGGCGGAGGTGGCGGTGGAGGTGGCTCCCTCGCCCCCTGGACCCTCCTAACCAGCGCTCTCCTTTACGCTCGCCGCGCCCTTCGCGCACAGCGAACCAGCCGATAAAGCTAAAAATGCCCTCAGCTTGTTTGTCATCTAATGGAGAAGAGCGCTTGAGGGTTTGGCTTTGTAGGTTTGAAAAATGAAAAAGCGCCGCTCCTCGGAGCGGCGCTTTGAGCGATTGACGTTGGTTCTGGCTTACAGGTTCACCGTCAGCTGCACGTAGGCGTAGGCGGCGTCTTTGGAGCCGGGGATCGCCAGCGACTGTTTGATGTAATCACCACGGAAGTAGTGGCTGAGGCCGACTTCGATCTGCGCGGAGGGCGTGAAGGCCCAGCCGGTCACGAGGTCGATTTCCTTGCCAAGCTCTTTGCTGTACGTGGGGCTGATAGCATAACCATTGCCCAGGTTCGCGGTACCGCCGGCCCGGCCGACGCCAGCGACGTTGTACCAGCTGTCGGTCGTGCGGTCGAGATAGTGGGCGTGGGCTTCGAGCGCGACGCTAAGGGTCGGCATCGGCTTGAAGGTATAGGCGATGCGGAAATCGTGTAAGTTCTGGAGACTGTTTAGGTCCATGTAACCGTAGAAGAGATGCGTGGTCGCAAAGAGATTCTGGAACGTCTGGCTTGTGCCGTCGGCTGCGTTTTTGTCACCCGAGGCGTAGCTGTAGAGCAAGCCGACGCGGTGCTGCCA
>JAYTWC010000508.1:0-2473 GCA_043743635.1 Verrucomicrobiota bacterium
CTCGAACGCTTATTTTCATTTTATAAACCATCTTCCCAACCGGCGATCCGCAGTGCCTTTCAAACCGCCATCACCAAAGGCGTTTCTTTCGACCTCGAACTCGAACTTCTCACCGCCAACCAACGCAGCCTCTGGATTCGAACGATTGGTCGCGCGGAAAAAAACTCTACCAACGTCGTCCGCGTCTACGGTTCTTTTCAAGACATCACCCTCCGTAAAAAAGCTGAAGAGGACCGCCAGAAACTGCAGACAAAAATGCAGGAAGCTCAAAAGCTCGAAAGCCTCGGCGTTCTCGCCGGCGGTATCGCCCACGATTTCAACAACCTCCTCACAGTCATCATGGGCAATGCTTCCATTGCCCGTGAAGATCCTGCATCAACCGACGAGTCACTCCTACAAATCGAAACCGCCACACAGCGCGCCGCCGACCTCTGTCGCCAGATGCTCGCTTACGCCGGTAAAAGCCGCACCAGTATGGGCGCCGTCGACCTGAACGCCATCGTCGCAGATACCGTTCACCTCCTCCGTCTCTCGATCAGCAAAAACGCAACCCTCGACTTCGCTCTCGCCGCCCAACCACTTCCTATCGAGGCCGACCACTCCCAGATCCGCCAAGTGGTCATGAACCTTGTGATCAACGCTTCTGACGCGCTTGGCGACGCCAGCGGCCGTATCCGCGTTTCAACGACACGCCAGCTCCTCACCGCAGAAAACCTGCGCGAAGCCCGCCTCGGTCAGGAATTGCCGCCCGGCGAATATATGGTCTTTGAGGTCCAGGACGAAGGGTGCGGTATGAGCGAGGACACACTTTCCCGCATTTTCGATCCATTCTTTACCACTAAATTCGCCGGACGCGGCCTCGGTCTCGCCGCCGTCCTCGGCATTGTCCGCGCCCATCAAGGCGCGTTCTTCGTCCACAGCACCCTCGGCCGCGGCTCAACCTTTCGCATGCTGCTCCCGCCCACGAGCAAGCCCATCGCCGTCAGCCGCAGCAGCACCGCGAAAGCCGACACCACCACACTTCCCCAAGCGGGTTCTTTTCTGGTCGTCGACGATGAACCGCACGTCCGCAAACTCGCCTGTAACGTCCTCGAACGTGCCGGTCACAAAGTCGCACTCGCTTCTGACGGCTACGAAGCGCTCGCCCTCCTCTTGGCCCACGGTGGCCGATTCACGGCCATTTTGCTCGACCTCACCATGCCCGGCATGGACGGCCCATCCACCCTCAAAGAATTCCGTCAGATGAAAATCGACGTTCCTGTTCTCATTATGAGCGGCTACAGCGAATTCGACGTTCGAACCCGCTTTGCTGACGACCCGATGATTGCCTTTCTCCCTAAACCCTTCACCGGAGAAAATTTGCTCGCCAGCCTCAACGACCTGCTCGACCGCGCCAAATCAATCCAACCTACTCCGCCTCCCCAAACTTAAACGACACTCGCGAAATAGCTCGGTTTTTTCCGAAGCCTTCCGATAGAGTTTTCCTTTCTGCGGTCTCTTTCATCCCGTCTTCAATTCTATGCCCATCGCCTACCAAATCGTCGTCTGCGGCAGCCTCGTACCCGATCCGCTGCAAACGCTCGAGCCCATCGCCTCCCCGACCGGCCCGGCCCTAAAAAACGAAATGATGCTGCCTGCCGTCCTCGATCCGTGGGCAGGTCACGCCCTCTTCGAAGCAGCCAACCTCGCCAAACAGAATCCTGGGAGCAAGGTCTGGTTCGTTAGCATGGGCCCCAAGGCCAAGCTCCAGCAGGTCATGATGACCATTGCCCAAAAAGTACCTTTCGAACTCGTCGCCATCGACGGTCCGGCCAGTGGCTTCACTGAAGCCAGCGAAGCCGCCGCCACGCTCGCCGAAGCCATCCAGACCATCCCCGGTCTCGACAAATCTAAACTCTTCGTCTTCGGCGGCTGGGAGTCTGCCTCTCGCGGTGCCGGTGCCACCATGCAGATGATCGGCGAGCGCCTCGGCATCGCCGACCAGTTTCAAGGCGTCGACAAACTCACCGTCCGCCCCGACGGATCCTTTGAAGTTCTCGAACGCATCGAAGGCGGCAAACATCAGGTTTCCTCCTGTGCCGCTTTACCCGCCCTCCTCGGCTGGGCTACCGGTAACCTTGCCGAACCACCCAACAACCCTCAAGTCGGCATGCTCAACATGCGCACCGTCATGCCCGCCCTTCAAAAGGCGAAGATCGTTAAACTCGCCGGCGAAGGCCTCTCGTTCGCCAGCGTTTCCCTGCCGAAACAACGCCGCGACACCAAGATCGTGAAAGACCTGTCGCCCGATGCCATCGCTGCCGAAATCGTCGAATGGATCAGTAAAGACTAACGCTCAAAGTATCTTCTCCTTATGGAAACCATTCTCTTTCTCGCCCACACCGAATCCGACGGCTCGCTCGGCAAAGCCGCACTCGAATCATTAAACGCCGCCAAAACCCTTGCTGCCAGTCTCACAGGGTCCACACTCGTC
>JAYTWC010000509.1:0-4065 GCA_043743635.1 Verrucomicrobiota bacterium
CAGTGGCGTCGGCCTCATCACCGCCTTTGTCCCTGAGTCCTTAGTTTCGTCTTTCGCCACCCGCCTGCCCGAAGTCATCTGGATCGGTTGGCCCGAAACCCCCACTGGTGGACTCGCCCTCGAAGGATTTCACTTGCTTCGCGAACGCCTCGACCGCGCCAACGCCCTCCTCCTCGGTCCCGGAATCGCGCGCGAACCCGAGACGCTCGCCCTCATCACCGACATTGTGAAAACCTCGCCCGTGCCGCTTGTGATCGACGCTGACGCGCTTCAACCCGAAATCATCCGCACGGGTTCGGCACCGCGCATCCTCACGCCCCACGCCGGCGAATTCGCCCGCATCGTTGGCAACGCAACACTGCTTGATTTTTCTCGTGAAACCCACGCTGTTACCGTGCTCAAAGGCCCGGCCACCGCCATCAGCGACGGCAACGCGGTCTACCACAGTTGTCACGGCGGCCCAGTTCTCGCCCGCGGCGGCAGCGGTGACATCCTGGCTGGCCTCATCGGCGGCCTGCTCGCGCAACAACCCACCGAACTACTCCAAGCCGCCTGCCGCGGCGTAGTCTGGCAAGGCATCGCCGCCGACTTGCTCGCCAGAACCAACGGCCAGGTTGCGGTGCAAACGACTCAAATTCTCGATCATCTGGCGGCGGCCTTGCGGAACGAGGGACCATGACCAACGACACACTCACCGAACAACAGGCTTTTCTTATTCTCAACGCGCTGCCCAACATCGGGCCGATCACGCTCAACCGGCTGCTCGAAGATCTTGGTGGCGATCCACGAACCATTTTCTCGACGCCAACGAGACGCCTAGAATCCGTCAAAGGTGTCGGTCCCGTCATCAGCAGCACCATCGCCAGCTGGCGCGACCACTTCGACCTCGCCCGCGAGGAAGAGCGCATGATCAAGAGCGGTGCCTCATTCATCACACCCCGCGACACCGGCTATCCGAAACTCCTAAAAGAGATCAGTGATCCGCCCATCGGCCTGTATCGCAAAGGCAACTACACGTTCGAACAACCCTGCATCGCCATCGTCGGCAGCCGCCGAACTACGCTCTACGGCCAGAGCACTGCCAAGAAATTCGGCGCCGAACTCGCCCGCCTCGGCTTCTGCGTCGTGAGCGGACTTGCTCGCGGCATCGATACCGCCGCTCACGAGGGCGCGCTTTCCGTCGGTGGCAAAACTGCCGCCGTGCTCGGCTGCGGCATCGACATCATTTATCCGCCAGAAAACCTAAACCTCTACCGCCAAATCGAAGAGCAAGGAGCCATTCTCTCTGAATTCCCGTTCGGTCGCCGCGCTGATCGGCAGTCCTTCCCCATGCGCAACCGCGTTGTCGCCGGCATGTGCGAAGCGATCGTCGTCGTCGAGACCGATGTCGCCGGCGGCTCGATGATCACCGCGAAATTCGCCGGCGAACAAGGCCGTTTGATCTTTGCCGTACCAGGCCGTATCGACCAAGCCACGAGTCAGGGTTGTCACCAATTGATCCGTGACGGCGCCACCTTGCTCACCAGCGTCGATGACATCCTCTCGGAGTTGAACTACCTCGACGGCCTGCGCCCCCAACCCATTCCCCAGAAGGACGGCACATCGGCACCCTCCTTCGACTTCGCCGGTCTAAACGAAGTCGAAACCGACGTGCTCGAACAATTCCGAGGTGGTGCGATGCTTACGCTCGACGCGCTGACGGCGCAGACCGGCCGCTCGACCGCCGAACTTTCCTCCACGCTGATGATGCTCGAACTCAAACGCCGGATCGCCAAACGCGCCGACGGCACCTTCGAAGCCCGCGGAGCCTGACCCGCCAATCAGCCATCAGGCCCGGTCACCCTTAAGCACCTGCTCGATGGCGTGAGCCAGATCAGCAATTTCATACGGCTTGGAAACCATTCCTCGGAATCCATGGGCCCGATAATTCGACAGAACCAGATCATTGGAATATCCGCTGGAAACAATCGCTTTCACACCAGGATCCATCACCAAAAGTTTTTCCATGGCCTCTCGACCACCCATTCCGCCTGGAATCGTCAGATCGAAAATAACCAGATCAAATGGTTTTCTTTCCTGCCGAGCTCGGGCGTATTCACGCAACGCCTCAGTACCGTCACTCACTGCGGTGACCTGATGGCCGAGACGCTTCAAGAGCGACACTCCCACCTTCCGAATCGTTTCATCATCGTCCATGAACAGAATCGACGCCTGCTTTTTAACCGCTGGGAACTGGGTCGTCACCATCGGAAGGACCGCCGCCTCCTCCTCGGCTATTTTTTCTGCAGCTGGCAGCCAGATCATGAAGGTGGTACCCTGGCCCAAAACCGATTCGGCGGAGATATGGCCGAGGTGTTTCTTGACGATCGAATACACCGTCGCAAGGCCAAGCCCGTTGCCTTGTTTCTTAGTGGTAAAATATGGATCGAAAATTTTCTGCAAATCTTCCGGCGCAATACCAGAACCATTGTCCATGATACATAGTTTCACGTAACGCCCGGGCGTCAGCACCTGACTTAGCTTTTCTCCCACGATTTCATTACGCAGCGAGATCTTAACCAGGCCGCCCGCAGGCATGGCTTGCATGGCGTTGATCACAATATTCTGCACGACCTGGCCAATTTGCCCCTTGTCCACATTGGCCGACCAAAGATCTCCCGGCAAATCGAACTCGCACCGCGTTTTTGATCCACGCATCGCGAACTCGGCCACCTCGCGAACAACCTCGGGCAACGACACGGCAACGCGTAACGGCGCACCACCTTTGGCGAAGGTAAGCAATTGCTGCGTGAGATCCCGTGCCCGCAAAGTCGCCAGCTCGGCCGCACAGAGAGATTCCACCGAATCCGCCGTCAAGTTTTCGTCGAGTTTAGTGAGCGAAAGGTTGCCCATCATCACGGTCAGCAAATTATTAAAATCGTGGGCAATGCCTCCGGCGAGCAGGCCGAGCGATTCGAGTTTGCTGGCGCGCTGCAATTCTCCCTTGAGCCACAATTCACGCTCCAATTGCTCACGAATCTGTTTCGTCTGGATCTTAACCCTGCGACGCAACGCCGTGACCCAGGCGACAAAAACCAAAGTACCTAACGAGAGCGTACCGGCAAGAAATAATATCCGCTGGCGGGTCAGCCATGACGGTTTTTTGAGAACGGCGATGTCGCCTGCGCTCCGCAAGCGGAGTTGGAACGATGCAGGTGCTCCGTACTCGTCATATTTCACCACATAAACGCCGGTGAGCGCCAACCGGCTGCCGTTTTCGATTTCTCCAGATGCCTTCTCCAGCCCGGACTTGGCCATAATCGCTTCAAAAATAACGCCCTGTTTTTGCAGCGTCAGACGGATTTCATCGCCCGCAGCTGAATGTTCAATCAGGTCTCCCTCCAAAGCGACCAGGCGGCCATCTTCCGCATCAGCTGGGCGGGTGAGATCACTAATTTCTCTAGGTACTGGTTGTGGAGCGTGTCCAATGTTACGATATACCGATTCTCGCAACGTCATGCGTCCACCCTGACGACCAAGAAAACCCACGGCCTCGATCCGGTCACCGGGTATGAGCCGCTCCTGTCCGCGAGAGAACACCACGAGTGTGTCATTCCCCTCCTGAATATAAATCAAATGTCCTGGAGTATGATGGAGCACGATGCCGGAGACACGCAGTCGCCGACTAAAAGGCTGAAACCCACCGAACTGCCCCAGACTCGCCAAAGACCGGATCGGTACGTCGAAAAGATCCTTCGGCGCAGGCTCCTCCACCTGCACATAGTCAACAGACGGCACCCACAGTTTGATGCCGGTCAGCTTCCGCTCTTCGGTCGCACTCGCGGTGCATACGCCATGCAACCGCACGACCGAACCGACAAAATGATCTACGTCCTGTTCCTCCGGCAGCATGGCGGTGAAATCGCCCGCTGCAGTCGCCAGCTCCAACTGGTTCCAGCCCTCTCGTCGGATGGCCTGACGGAGATAACCGCGCATCTCGACCCATTGCGCCTCCTCTAAGCCCGTGAGCGCATGCTCCAGCGAAATCTGTTTGGCCACCGGCAAAACTACATCACTGACTCGTTC